>NZ_JACAXD010000007.1:0-135095 GCF_013391485.1 Acinetobacter sp. SwsAc5 | reverse complement strand
AAGTATTTGGATTGTCACTGCTTGCTCCAAAGTTAACATGTTGAGCAGTCCAAAATGACCGCTATATTAACCAAGGGGGTCAGTTTTTAAATGCCATTAGGGGGTCATTTTTACACTGCCGCTAACACATGAATTGTTCAAGATTTGGTAATTGATTCAAAATCGGTGCATTACTACTGTTTTTACGGATGTAATCAATCCAACGTTTTTGACAAAGTTCTTCAATGATCTCGCTGAATTGTCTTAAGCAATACATGACTTGAGGCAAAAGAATGAGTCGCTTTCCGCACTGATTAAGCTGATACAAAAACTCAAAATTTTGACCATTGATGTTTTGCAAATAGCGAACAGGCATGTCTTTTACCGTGCGTGCCACATCTTTAACAAGTTTCAACCATACCAATGAATCTCGTCTTAATAACCCCAAAGAAGAGTAGCTTTGCCGAAGCTGTATAATGCGATTCACAATGGCAGCTTGTTTGCCATTGTTTTGATTTAGGATAAGTTGCCCTTCATCATCAAAAGTATAAGGTACGGCCTGCTTCCAATACAGCTCAATAAATTTTTCAGCAATATCCGTATACTCAAGTGTTAAGGATTTCCCAGTGTCCTCACCTTTCTCGATTACTGATCGGCTAAGGCTGATCAACAGTGCAAATTTATAAGTACTGCTAAAACTACCTGACTGCAGAATTAGTTGAATATTTTTTAAAAATTTAAGTTGTTCTTGTGCGGTGGGAATAAAGTCAGGCATGTTTTTTCCAAAGAAGATTAAGCCATTTTTCTTGTCGATCGGGTCTCTGATCTAGCGTAACCCACTGTTTGATCTGCTGTACGTTATCAAACTGCTCGAGCAAAGCATCTGCTTGATTCTCATCTAAATCTGTAAATTTACGCCCATCTTTATCTCGATCTGAATCTCCATATTTGAATGAAATATAGATCACGCCATTTGGCTTTAGCGCTTGAACCATTTTTTCTAGAACTTCAGCTAAGCGACTACGTTCACAATGTAATAAGGATGCACACGCCCAAATTCCATCATATGCTTCATAGTCATCAACCTCATAAAAGCTCTTCAACTTAATAGGAATACCTGTAAGTCCAGTTGCTTTTTTAACGAGTTCTTCTGAATAGTCTATTGCATCTAACTGATAGCCTTTATTTTTAAAAGCCAAGGTATCACGACCTGAACCACAGCCAACGTCAAGAATCCGAGCACCTTCAGGCAACTCAGCTAAAAATGGCTGATATAGGCTTTTCATATCAACTTCAAACGTTGAAGTTGTAAATTCTTCTGCATGCTTATTGTAGTAGTCTATTGTTTTCATTACGGACACTTATGCTAAAAGACACTTTCAGTCTACAAGAAAACAAAAAAATAAGGGAGCTAAGAGCGTCCCTTACTCTCGACTCGCCAACTTACTTTCAATCCATTGATGGATCTCATAAGCTGACCAGCCGATACGATTTTGAGTAATTTTAACTTTCTTTGGAAAGGTTGGATCATAGTAAGGTGAGTCCTCATCCATCATCTCGTAGATGGTAGAACGCCCCACTCCAACAAATTCCATGACTTGCTTGATACTGATCAGTTGATTCATTTGAAAAGTTTGACCAACAAATGCATTCATGATGTTTACTCCTATCTCATGATTTCGAGCAACTCGCTCATGAGATACGGCAATCTCGTAAGGTTTTACCCTGTTCGATTTAATTCAAAGCCGTCACTGATCCTTTCAATCCCTGCTGAATATTAAATTCAGGCTGCGTTTCCTCAATCTGCTGGCCTTCAACAGGCTGATAAAACTCCTCAACCACATCCAAGCCTTCCTCCATGTCTACGTCCATCCTTCCATTCCCAAAACCCTTCCTAGCAGTAAAGTCTAAAGCCTCCTGATAAAACCCTGCCTGCTTACTCTGCTCATCAATCTGCTTCGCCTGAATAATCGCTTCATTTAAACTGATCCCATCTCTTAAAGTTAAATCCACGTAATACACGGGCTGACGATAACTCTGTGTCGTACTCTTGCCCCGCAATATCAATTGCAATGGGAGGCATGACAACAAACCATTTGACGCTGCATGGTAGTAGCTCAGTCGAGCTGCCAAAGTTCGAATACTATTAAAGCCCGTGGTTCTAAAGATGAAGGTGCCAAACTCATCCGATTCATCTAAGTTCACATGCAAACGCCCGTAGGGCTTGCAGTTCCCTCCTTGAGCCAATGGACACAAATCAGGGGATGGACAGGGAAGTTGCTCCACGCCTTGATTGGTTAAACGCTGGCAGGTTTCTCCATTACCGACACAGATAGGTCTTCCAGTCTGTCGGTCAAACAGGCTGTATTCTGCACGCAGGTTTAAATCAGGATCATTAAAGATCATTCTGACCGGGATTGAGCGCAACTTTTGATTAGGCGTATTGGCTCGAAGCTGATCATCTAATGGATGTTTAACCCAGCCTTCTTTGCTTTGAATCTGGGAAGTAATGGTGAACTGGTCATCCTTTTCAGGCAATCGCTTGCCATTCTTTTCGATCATACGACCGATACTGATACGCCCCAGGATTGGTGGAGTAATTGCTAAACCTTTAATCATGTTGATATTCCTTAATGTATTACCTTACACATTTGGGTCTATGTATGTAGGTCGGAACAAGGACCAAATAAGTTACCCAAAGAATGTAGAGCCAGATAAAGTGCTACAGAAATCGCGACCGATTTGCTCTCTACCGAAGGGTAGAGAGCGGGGAGCGATTTTTGTGAATTTTTGATTTGGTGCTGTAGATAGGGCTTAGTCGGTATAGATGTTAAATCGACGACTGCCTTGCTTTTCAAGTGGATAAAGCTCAATGAGTTCAGGCTGGTGCTGAAGCAATGCTTTGGTATTGAGGCTGATAGAATCCTTGGCTTTCTTCCAGACTACTGAGCCATTTACAAAGACTGCCCTTTCCTTGTCTTGCATCATCATCTGGATTTCATGTTTAAGCTGGTCAAAGCGTTCCTGCTGATTCTGAATCTCTTCCTTCATTTTGATAAGCTGGTCGAACATCAAATTGGCATTTTCATTTTGCGAAAGATCCTCTACCGTTAAAGGTACATGCGCTGGATAGAGTTGTTGAATCGCTTTAGCTGCGGATTCACTTGCATCCACGGATGGTGGCGTGTCCTTTTCCACACATTCCCAGAAATATCGTTCTGCTTGAACAATATGTTCAATCACGGATTCTGATCGTGTCACTTTGAAGATCTTGGTTTCATGCCCACAGATCAAGACACAAACATGCGCTGCCTGTTTACCAGTCACCGCCAGTTGATGTTGTACCTGACAAAGCACATATAAAGGCACACCATCACGCCACAATTTTGCTCCATGCTCACCTGCTGTTTTGCATTCAAGAATCTGAACTTCGTCGCTTCCTACAACAGAGTAATCCAAGTTTGCTAACATGAAATACTTATCAGGATCAGGGTGCTGTAATACAGCATTGACTCGACGAACTTTATTATTGGTGTGCATGCTGTAATACTCAGCCACTAAAGGTTCGAGCTGTTTGCCCCAATACAGAGGTGCTATACCTGAACTTTCATCTTCAATGGATTGAGTCTGACGACCTGTTTTGATCAGCCAAAGCTCTAACATGGACATGTATGGATTTAAGCCACATGCTGTTGCTGCATCACTGCTGCCAATGCCTTGTTTACGGACTTCAAGCCAATCTTGATACGCCATATCTTTGGTGTTGACTAAGCGTTTTGCAGAACTAGCTCGTTTAGGTGTAGTTAATGGGTTTAATGCAGTTTGAACACCTGCCTGTACAGTCTGATTTGAAATCGGTGCGATTTGATTCATGGTTCTATCCTTATAAATTTCAGTTTTTGTAAAAAAGAAGCGCATAAAAAAGCCATACCCGACACGAGGTCGGGTATGGCAATATGCATGCTGATTCAGATTATTGATTGTGAGTAGTAAGTAGAGAGAGTTACGTGTGTGCTGTACTCAGCGATTGTTGAGACTTGCGGGGTTAAGGTTGGATGGATTACATGAGCTTAGGCTATCAAAGATAAAGCCTGTTCCAGTCCACGTTGCTTAAGACCTGCGCCTGCACCAAACCAAGCTGAATCAAGACGATGATCGGTACTCATGGCACGTCGTTCATGATCCACAAATTCTGTGATCGAACACAGTAAGCCATAAGCAGTGTCTTTGGCGGATGACAGGTCAGCACCACGTCCTTGCCCATTGAACATGTCCAAAGCTTTATTCATGGCACGACCATTTGGTTCAGGCTTTTTCTCTTGAGCTTGCTGCGCGACATTACGATAGAACTGAATAATGTTTTCTTCAGGATCGGAAATTGACATGGTGCTGTTATTGAACACGGCATCAAAGTAGGCTTTGGCTTCCTGTTGACTCACCTTACGCTGTGTGAGCTGTTTCATCTCATACATGTGCTCATCCCATGCACGCACTGAAATACCTAATTGCTGCTTCACTTTCTCTGCGTCAAACTTGGTACTATGTGGAACCTTCACTACACCTGCACTACTGCTCTGCCCACGTAACGCAATAGCTAAAGTGTTGTTACAGACTACCCGGATACTTGTGAACTGTGCTGTCGTTGCCAAGGTGCCATCACACGCAGTAGCCAGCAAGATATAACCATTACTGACATCCTTAGACTTTAATGCAGTGCTTTGCCCGGTACGTGCCAAAGCCCAGAACTTCTTACCACCTTTCAAAACCCCTGCGGTTTCTAACTCAAAGCCAGATTGCTCAGTCAGATCCCGGTAGAACTCCAGAATCTCTTTAGGCTGAACTTCCTGATAACGCTGACTGACCACAGATAAAGGTGCATGGGTATCTGAACGATACAAGACACGCTGCTCTTCAAATGGCATGATAATGCTCTGACCACGCTCATTCTGTGCCATATAGCTGACGTTCGAGGATTCAATCCGCCAGTCCATCCCGGCTTGCTGTGCCCAAACTTCGAGTGGTTGATTCGGACTGAGTTGATTACCGAGACCATGCCAAGGGGTTTCGCCAACATAGGCGATTTGTTCGATTTGATGTGCCATTGTTCTTATCTCCTATGCTGATTCAACGAAAATTCTGCTGACAGTGATTGCAGTGATAATAGGTCAGGGTGATCGGCTTTTTAGGCTCATCAAACATGCTGCTAAATAGACCACCAATGACCGCACCTGCAAGCCCGCCAAGCAGTGGTGATATTGGCAAAGGTAAACCCTTTGATATGGATGCACCAATGGTTGCGAACGAAGCTGATGCCGCTAGACCTGTAGAATCAGCACTATTCACCTGCTGATTGACCACTTGAATAACCTGATCCGAAAAACAATAAGGACAATTTAAACTCATAATATATACCTCTAGAAATGACAAAGGCTCACCGATGGGCAAGCCTTGCAAAGTTAAAAAACTCGTTTTCATCTAGATAATGTATATCTGAGATTATTTTCATTTAGCGTTTAGGGCGTTTATGACCATCGGGTAATCGTAAATCCAATCTAACCCTATTTATAGTATCTACGCTATTACGTCTTGATGGTCTATTAAACTTACCGTGACCAAAACTCTGCATGTTTTTGACTCTTACCCGAAGGTACTGCTCTGTTTTGGTAGGCTCTGTGAAATACCTGACTATCTTCAAAACATTAGCTCTTTTAGCATCATCTCCCCGAATTAAAGGACCTAGAGCATCGTTTCCACTTTCTTTGTAACTTCTACGATTCTGCTTAGTATTGCAGTTGTACCCTTGTCCAGTTTCTTCTGTTATTTCTTTCCAAGTATCAATAATACAATCTGCAATATGGCGATCAAACTTAACACGACTACCATTATAGAAAAGTAAGAAATGTGCGTGATATCCTTTTTCGGCACCTTGCTCTAAAGCATACATATAGCCTAGCAAATCACTAAAATGACGATCTCTATCCTGTAATCGATCTAGTAGTTTTCGGATATCTTGCCTAAAGTCCGAAATATCAATGAATCTTCGCTTATTCTGTTTATAAGATAAATCAACCCGAATAATAGCTAATTTAGAATGATGTTCTAGCAATAACTCTGTGTACTCCATAGCCTTACATCGATTCTTTAGCTCATCCTCTTTAAAACGTTGAACTTCCCTGTCATGTTGTCTTTTAAACTTTTGAAATCTTGACTTCACATCACGAAATCTTAGTTTTTCTAAGATTGAACTATCGATATATTGAAATGCTCTTACATCTTTTTCCAACTCTAACATTAGCTCAATCATGGCTTGGTTATAAGCAGAATATGTCAGGTTTGAATTATATTGATCTTGTAACTCTCTGAGTAAGTCAACTAAATCACACCAATAGTCATCCCATGGTCTTTGTCCAGTTAACGTATCTTCTACAAAGTTTTCAATTGCAGTAATCAATGAAGAATGATTGATCTTGGTTTGTTCCATTGCTATGTACCTGTTATTAATACATAGCAATAGGGCTAATCAATAAGAAATTACATATAGGCTTAAATTAGATAAAAGCTCTATATAATGAATATGCATATAAGTGCATATATTTAATTAGTATTAGTAATATAGCCTTATAATACCCACTAAGACTTCAGCTACAAATGCAGTGATTCATTAGACTTTCATAGTCATATTTCTATTCGTGTACACGTTTTGCCAATCATATTGTGAAGCGACAACTTTTTATACCCATCTTCTCAAATTTCTGTATCAAACTTTCGCGTGCCTCTGCTAAATCTACTTCGAATTTCTTCATCATCAGTAAGTTCTAAAAATTCCTGATATACAAAAAAAGGTAATATTTTCTTTTCAAATACGTTCCATCCATCACGATCATTTACTTCAAGTAATATCTGAGAAGGTAAATCTAAATGTCTCATTAATGGAACTGGCTCTACTTCAATTTCGGGCACTTTATCATTTTCGAAGATGAAGCTTCCTCTACGCTTTAGTAATTCGACAGCATAATCTTCGAATTCTTGCCTCACATTTCGAATACTACCATTAAGTTTGCTTTCACCTACTTGTAGCAAAGTATCGCTATCTATTATCAATACAATATCTTGGAACCATTGATCATTATATTTATCCCAAAAATAAAAGAAGTTTAGATACCCTTTAAAACCTACTTCAGGTCTAGCTGCTCTCTTATTTAATTCACTGAAAAATTTTTTAAATTGACCTAATGTAATTTTTTGGTTATCACTATCTAGCCAAATTCTAAATCTATAGAGAGTAATACTACTAGATCTATAACTTTTAAAATAAGTAATAGCTTCTTGTAATTTTTTCGAATACTTATTAACGGCTATTTTAAAATTTTCAGCACTTATTCCGCTCACAGTATCATTAAAAGATTTTTTTCTGCTTGACAGCGATAATTGAAATGTTACTCGCTTATCAAATTCTCCTTTACTTATTGCATTTTTAAGATCACACACAATATGATTAAGTTCGTTTAAAGGTTTAAAGTAAATATCCTGATTTAGCAAATTACGTTCCTGCCCAGTATGCCTGTCAGGTGAAAATTTATAATCTTTCATAAATTTTAAGAATAATTGAATATGTGAGGACAGATATCTCCCTCCATTCATTGCACGTATGGTTTTTAGATTATCAAATAAGTACAGTAGTTCATGACCTAGAGCCGTTATTCGCTTTTGGACCTTTTCCAATGGCTCTTCATCCAAATCTTTTATACTTTCATCATCAAACATATAAGCTGGTGTGGCGTTATAAGCTAATACCAGTACAAATCGTTCAAGGCGAGATAGCAATCCAACAGCATCATTTTGATCATTTAATATCCTACCCACTATTTCTAGGTACGTATTATTAGAGCTATCCGTTTTATAAAAATCTTCGCCAAGCTTAGTCTGTAGTTCAGTATAAATCAGCTCAATTACATTCAAATACTCTTGAGCAAATTTGACTTTTTGACTTAACTGTAGCGGTTTTCTGTTAGGATCAATTAAATCTCGTATTTTTTGAGATTGTCTAGAAGGAAGATTCCTTTCATCTTTAGTTAATCGTCTGTTCTCAGTACGATGACTCGTCTCCTTTAAGCTATCCAATACTTTATCAAAACGACTATCTGCTAAAATTTTTTCCACTAGTAACGATGCAAGATCGTCCATTTTTTCATCAAGAGCTATGACAAAATTTTCGTCTTCGCAACTATCCAATTCATTAACTGTATCATTTACGTCATTTTCAGTATCGTTATTAACTTGCTCTAATTCCATATGCTTTTAAGTAAATTACTACTTTCACCCCTGATAAGATCCTTTAAAATAGCACTTCAATTCCTAGATTACAAACCATTAATTCCTAATAATTTTTACTCCGATTCCTAGGTTTTTCACTATAAATTCCCAGCCCAAAATTAAATATCAGGCAAAAAAACCACGCTCAAAGGCGTGGCTATACAATCCATTCTTTCACTTGTTTCTCATACAACTTCAGCAACCTTACTTTCTCATCCCAGTATTGCGCTCGGTTATAGGCCGAGCGAATCCTATTCTGAGGTACATGAGCAAGCTGGCGTTCAATTGCATCTGGATTAAACAGATTTGATTCGTTTACAACTGTACTGAATAGAGATCTAAAACCATGTGTGGTCATTCGTCCCGCATAGCCTGAATGTTTGATCACAGCCAAAATAGACTCACTACGCATTGATTCTTTGTTATTTAAACGATGTGGAAATAACAGTTCCTAATTATGAGTAAGCCCCAAAGTCTTTAGCTCAGCAATCATTATGTCCGTCAACGGTACACGATGCGGAAGACGGTTCTTCATACGCTCTTCAGGGATATCCCACTTACGCCCTTCAAGATCAAATTCTTCCCAGCGTGCTTGTAGCAACTCACTGACCCGAACACCTGTCAGCATAATCAGAATATTCGCATGATGTGTCTGAGCATCACTTGGGTATGCTCTAATCTTTCTTAAAAATTCAGGCATTTCAGAGGCAGTAAGTGAAGCCAGGTTTTTGACTCTTTTATTCTTGAGAGCATAAACCAGATCACCTGCCGGATTATCATAACGATAGCCATGCGCAATTGCATATTTCATGACCATACCGCAACGAGATAAAGTACGTTTTGCAATTTCAAGCGAACCTCTTGCCTCAATCTTCTTAATGATTTACAAAATCTCCGGAGCCTGAATCTGATTAATACGCTTATTAGCAAGAGCAATATAAAGCTCATCCAATGAAGCTCGTACATTGCTGATATGTTTGGATGACCAGGTTTCTTTTTGATTATTGAACCAATCTTCTGCAACTTCTTTGAAATAGGGCTTTAAGTCTTCATGCAATACTGAACGTGAGTATCGATGCTTAAGCTCATATGCAAGCTCCCTTGCCTTTTTTAAGCTTAAATCTGGATATGGGCCAAGCGATTCAGACTTACGCTCACCATGGACAGTGACGCGCACATTCCAATATTTTTGACCTTTGGTGGTAATGATTAGAGATAAACCATGTGAATCTGAAAGACGATTCTGTTTGTCTTTCGGCTGTGCTTTTCTGCATTCAGTATCTGTAAGTGGCATGTCGATTACCCATAATTGATGTATTAATTTCTGGGTAAATTGCAAAATACTGGATAAAACGACCACCCATTCCTGTTCGTACCATACCAGTCACTCCTGTTCGTGCTATACCACTATAATTAAAATAAAAGGGAGAATGGTGTAAGCCAGCACTCCCTGAACTAAATAAGGTTACCCTTATTGAGCGTAGATTTTTTCCCGATAGGATCGACCTGAAATTTCTAACTCGTATGAACGATGTAAAATGCGGTCCATAACTGCATCTGCAATCGTTGGATCTTGGAATTGCTCAAACCACAATCTTTTGGGTACTTGACTGGTAATAAGTAACCCACCATTCTGTGATTGCTTATCAATGATTTCTAAAAAGGATGGAGCCAGAGACTGGTTAAAACCACCTAATCCAAAATCATCAATAATAAGTAATTTCGCAGAACATACCTTTTTCTTAAACTCTTTGATCTCACCCAATGTGATTGCACTGCTGATTTCATCGAATAGGCTTATTGCATTAAAATACATGGCACTATAGCTACGATGACAAGCTTCTGCGCCTAAAGCACATGCTAACCATGATTTCCCTACGCCTGTCGCCCCAGAGATAATTAGTCCTCTGCAATCACTAATCCACTCACAATTTGCATAACGAGAAATATCAGCCTTTTTTACCTTCCGCTCAGGAGCATAGTCAATATGCTCTAATCGTGCAGTGGGGTAACGAAACTTTGCAATGGAAAAAAGTCTTTCGATACGTCGGTTTGTTCGATCATTTAATTCTGCTTCAAGGCAAAAATCTAGAAATTCCTCAAAACTTCTACCTTGAGCAAGCATTTGATCTAAAGAAACCTCTGCTGTACGTAAAAAGCCTTTGAGTTTAAGCTGCTCTAATTTATCTTTCACCGATTGTTTAAGCATGAGCAACTCCAGAATTTTGTAAATAATAATTAGCACCACGAATATTCTGATGAAATGTTGGTATATCACCAGTTAACACATTTGATAAGGGTTGTTGTATTTGATAAGCATTGTTTGCAATGATGCGTTGTAGTCGATCCAAAGCATAAATTTGTCGTTGTGATGCAAAATCACAAGCATCTTCAAGACAATGGGATTTTTGATTATCAACAACCCATTTCCTCAGTTTGTTCAATGATTTAATATTTCTAGCTAGATCTCCTTTTTGATTTAAAATATGGCATACATACTGTGAAGTATTTGGACCAGCCCGATTTGCCCAAAAAATAATTTCATCTTTTGATAAACCTTTTTGAGTGAGGTGTGCAGGTGACATATGTTCATCAAGACATATATCTTGACGAATACCGTGATTAATTGGATGTTCAGCAATTTTTTCACGTTCATAAAAAACATGTATTGTTGATTGGGTAACTTTGAGATCCACATGCAAATGGATATGGGTATATGGAACAGAATATTGATTCCCTTCATACTCAATGCGATAGAATTCACTCACCCGTACATGTCTTTTCCATGAACAGAGTTCATAAGGATAAAGTGGTAGTGGTGATATATCCTTGCTATCCAGCGCCAAAAACTGCTCATAACGACTGATGGTAAAACGCCGAGTTGTTTTTCGGTTAATGACATCCATCTTTTTCTGAATGGCGTGGTTTAGTTCTTCAATAGAAAAGAATTTTTGATTTCTTAATGAAGCAAGTACTGCACGTTGTACAATCTGAACACTCACTTCAGCTAGACCTTTATCTTTTGGATGACGAGGACGAGTTGGAATAATTGCAAAGTCATAATGTGCAGCAAAGTCTTCAAAATCCTTTTGAAACACTAATCCCGTCTTATTGTTTTTAATGACTGCTGATTTGAGATTGTCTGTGATCACGGTTGCAGGAACACCACCGATATGATCAAAAGTTTTGATAAAACATTCGAGCCAATGTTCCACTCTTTGACTTGGCACAGCATAAGCAAATGTATAAGCAGAAGCCCCTAGAACCCCTACAAATACTTGAGCATAGCTCTTTGACCCATCTACAGGTGAAGTAATTTCCATTGTTCTACCACAGAAATCAACAAGTAAAGCCTCACCACTCTTAAAAGTTTGGCGCATTGACGCATGTTTTTTATTGCGAAAATGATTTAATACATGGCAAAAACGAGAATATGAAAGACCTTCTTTATATTGAGCAATATATTCTTGCCAAAGGAGTTCCAGAGTCATATCCCGCTTTTTGAGCTCTTGATTGATATATTCAAAATCAGGATAGATTTTTCGTGTTGGGTAAGTTGGAGTGCGTGAAATCTCAAAATAATCTAACAACTCCAGATTAGTAAATAAATTAAGCTCACTATTATCAATCGGGAAAAGTGTTAATTTATCAAAAATGGTTTTTACAGAACTGCGGTTAGCCCGAGCCTGTATCGCTGTTGACCTTTGGCTATGCCCAAGATTAAGTAGTCGAACAATTTGCCTAATTTTATCTGTTTCAATACGCATAGGAATGGACCTCTTTGGTTTAAAAGAGGCAGAAAGCACCGCGTGAACATTGATAAATCAATCGATGTTCAATACAATGAAGTTGTCTTGACGGCAAAATTAAGACAACTTTAGAGACTCATGTACCCGCATGAGTCTCTATTATTTCTGCCGTATTAGTTATCTTTCATCTGTTGTACATTGCTAGGAATTTGCAAAAATTGCTTTAAAATAAAGTTAATTTGAGCATTCATGGATCTTTGTTGAGCAATAGATTCTTCCTGCAATTGTTTTCTTAAATGAGCAGGAATACGAATTTTAAGTTGAGCGAGTTCATGAGTATTTGGGTTCATAGAAACCTCTTTGGACCACATTGGTTTAATCATATTAAACCAATGTGGTTTATATATCAATATGTAAGGTCCATGTTCTATGAGTCTATTAAGTGATTCTCAAGTAAAACTCAGAATACCAACTGAATTAAAACAAAGAATCGATGCTGAAGCGCAAGATGCTAAACGTTCAATGAATGCAGAAATCGTAGCACGCCTCGAAAATAGCTTTAATTTTAAAAAGTTAGATGCAGAGAATGGAAATATTATATTAAGTCCTTACCAACTTTTAGATCGTAAAAAAGAATTATCAGATAGACTAGTTCATGCTATTCAATGGGCAAATTTCAATAATTTTAGAGAATTAAAATATTCCCATATTGCAGAACAGCTTGAGTATGAAACAGCAGAAATATTTTTGGATTGGGTCCAAGGTAAACAAGAACCTACATTTATTGAACTCAGAAAAATTGCTGAATTCTTAGGAGTTGAGCAAGATTGGTTAGTCCATGGAGATGGTTATCCAACACCACATTCTTCATTTGACGCTTCAGGTTTACCAGAGCGAGATATTCCAGAGCTATTTCAAACTGAAGGAATCTCTGATCATGAAATTTTTATGAGTAAAGTTAAAAAGATTCACTTTGTAAGAAATATCTCCCCTGAGGGTGAGTTAGTGATTGTTCGAGAATATAAGAATGAGAAAGTTGATGTATTGGAAACTCGAGCTCATATTTCTACAGTAATTGGTGATGGTGGGCGAACAATGCTGCAAAATTTTGCGAGTTTATGGGCTCATCTTTATGATAGTCCTCACCGTAATTCAGTACATAGTTATTTAATGAAGAGAGAAAAATTTAACGAGCTTCGTAAACTATACACACATCCTTTGGCTCTCCTACGCCATACTCAACCATCTTATTGGTGGGAGGAGATTTGGAGAAAGCAACCAAGTGATCATACCGCACAATTATATGAAGGCCAATGGTCTGATTGGTTGTCTACTGCTCATGTCGCTAGTGAAGGAGTAAAAAGCAAAGATCAATAATTTTTCAAAAAATAGATTAAGCTAATTCGCCCTCTTAAAAATTGTTTTCTGATTGATTGTTAGAAAGGTTAAATATTGCAAAAAATAAATTGACATCTAATTGTGGCTGATAAATAATTTTTTAATGTAAATTAAACTATAAGAATTGGTGATGAAATTGAATACTCTGTTTGGTAAATTTATGATTTTCTTTGTGGTATTATTTGGTCTTTTGTTTTCTGTGAGTTTGTTCATTTTTCTAAAGAACTTCATTGTTCATGATTATAGTTTCTCTGAAAATTTAAAATCATTTAATAATGTTGTAATATTTGGTGTTGTATTATTATTAGGGATAAATTATGAAAAAATAGTTTCGTATTTAGAATTGAAATGGAATTAAATTATTGTTAATAATTAAGTTATAATCTTTTAGGGTGATTGTATGCGTGAGTTAAGTATAATTGAATTAGATATGGTTTCAGGTTCTGCAAATACTGCTGCTGGAGCAGCTTTGGATGGTGCAAGCAGCGGTACAACAGTTGGAGGTGCCTTAGGTGCATTTGCAGGAGGGGCTATTGTTGGCGGCGCTAGAGGAATTGCTGGTGGTGGCGCGATTGGTGCAGCGGCTGGTGCTCTTATTGGAGGCGCAATTGGCGTATATGACTATTATCAAGGAAAAGATGGTAATGACTACTGTGAAGATGGTGGTAATTACTAAAAATAAAATAATTAAATTTTCTAAATTAACTTAATTGGCTGATATAATCAGCCAATTTTATTTATAGCTAGGTTGTTATGCTACTAAATTTTTCTCTTGATAAAGACACTTTTAAAAACGATTATTTATACCAAAAACCTTTTTTATTTAAGAGTGCAATTGATTCCACCAAATTTTCTTGGAAAGAAGTTAATGAGCTTTATAGTCGTGGTGATATTTCACATCGTGACTTTAAATTAATGAATGGCTATGAAGTGCCTAAAAAAGAATATGTAGAGTCATATGATAATCTGGGTGTCATAGAATACCGCTGTATTACTTCAGTCTTCTATGAGTATCTTAGAAATGGTGCAACTTTAGTTTGTAATCGAATTAAAAATGAACCTTTCGTTGATCAGATTAGTAAGCAAATTGGTAACTTCGCAGAAGCTCGTACACTTACAGGTAGTTATGCGGCATTTAGTTCTAAATCTTCATATAAAAGTCACTGGGATACTAGAGATGTCTATGCAGTGCAGTTATTAGGTCGAAAGCGCTGGATATTAAGAAAGCCTAACTTTGAATTTCCATTGTACATGCAACAAACCAAGAATTTTCCAGATATAAAAGAACCAGAAGAAATCTACATGGATGTAATTTTAGAAGCTGGAGATATTTTATATATACCTCGTGGCTGGTGGCATGATCCATTACCTTTAGATGAAGAAACCTTTCATTTAGCTGTTGCAACATTTGCACCGACAGGATTTGAGTATATGCGCTGGTTGCAGAATGTTATGCCAGGTATTCTAGACTGCCGTAAGAACTTTACTAATCTTCAAAATGATGCAGAGACAATCGATAGTCTTAGTCAGCAAGTTGCTGAAATTATCAGAGACAAAGGCTGTTATCAAAGTTTTATGATGCATCATCTGGCAGAGCAATCAGTACCATCCATGTTATCACTAGATGTATTGGGTAATGGTAAAGGGCTTTGTTGCACAAAGATTTCATAACTATATGATTTTAAAAGTTTTGATTATTTTTTGATCCAAAATTAAATTTATTTAAATCAGATGCTTACATATTTATGCAACAAAGCCATGGTAAAGTAAGTCAATTGGATAGCAACCAAAAGCTATATTTGAATGCCAACTTATTATATTACTTTGATGAAGGTTTTGTGATTATAAATGGCAATAAAGTTAATGTCGATGTTATTAGTTTGAGTTTAATTCAATACTTATTCGAGAATCCCTATTCAAGTGTAAAAGATGTCTTGGATCAATTTAATGAACATTCTCCAGAAAAAATTAATAAGTTGCTATTTCAGTTATCAATTGAAAATGTGATTGAGCTGGTAATGTAAAATTATAAATGAGCTCTAATTTATTTCGCAAAGAAGCACTTGATGCTAAACAAGCTAAATGGACGGGAAATATCATTCTATCCCGTCCGTTTAGTTTTACCTTTTTAACAATTTGTGCTTTATGCATTGCTTTAGTGATTATCGCTTTTGCAGTATGGGGGAGCTATACCAAACGTAGTACGGTACAAGGGCAACTAATTCCGCAATCAGGGTTGATACAGGTTTATACAACACAGTCAGGTACGGTTCTTAAAAAGAATGTATACGAAGGACAAAGCGTTAAAAAAGGCGATATTGTTTTTACAATTTCAACAGCAAGTTATGGTGAACAAGGTAGTATTGCCGATGCTTTAGCGAAGCAAACGCAATTAAAAGAGCAATCCATACGAAATGAAATCACTCGAATGCGCTTTATTCATCAAGATGAGAAACGAACAATCAATAATCAGATTAGTTTGCTTAATGGGACTTTGGTTAAGGTTGAAAATTTAATTGCTAATCAGCGGGAACGTGTCAATCTTGCTAAAAAAAATCAACAGCGGTATGGCAATATACTTCATGAAAATGCAATTTCTCATGAAGAATTTGAAGCAAGAAAAATAGATTATCTGGATCAGTTGGCTCAATATGAATCATTACAACGTGAAAAAGTATCATTAGAAAAACAGCTAACGGAACAACAAATTAGCTTGTCAGGATTGGAAAATAGACAAAATAACCAAATTGAGCAGTTGGAGCGGTTGTCATCTAGTAATACGCAAGAATTAATCGAAATGCAATCTAGACAACATATTACTATACAGGCGAACTCATCAGGCGTTATAGGTACCATTAATGCCGAAGTTGGACAGTTTGTTGATTTATCTAAGCCTTTATTGACGGTTCTTCCTGAAAATACACCATTGATTGCACAGCTTTATGTACCTAGTCGTGCCATTGGTTTTGTTAAAGAGGGGGATCAGGTTTTACTACGTTATCAAGCATACCCCTATCAAAAATTTGGCCATGCAAAAGCACAGGTTTTATCTGTAGCAAAAACAGCATTGGCCAGTCAGGATTTACAAACAATCGGAATTATTTCACCACAAGAACAGCTTAATAATGAACCTGTCTATTTGGTAAGAGCAAAACTCGATAAACAGATGGTGAAAGCTTATGGCAAGGATATGCCTTTACAGGTGGGAATGACCCTTGAAGGCGATATCATGCATGAAAAGCGTAAATTGTATGAGTGGGTTTTAGAACCATTATTTAGTATTACAGGAAAACTATAGTCCATGCGTTATCTTGATCGTTTATCTTTAGGTCTTGGTCGAACAGTTCCTGTTATATTACAAACAGAATCGTCAGAATGTGGACTAGCGTGCCTTGCAATGATTGCAGGCTATTATGGTTATGAATCAGATCTTTTAACATTAAGACAGAAGCATCCTATATCCCAAAAAGGGGCAACGCTTACAACTTTGGTAAAGATTGCCAATAAGTTGCACCTCACGACCCGTCCTCTAAAACTTGAACTGGATGAATTAAATCAATTAAGGCTGCCATGCATTTTACATTGGGATTTAAACCACTTTGTAGTTCTTAAGAATGTATCGGCAACAAAAATAACAATTGTTGATCCCGCTTTTGGGGAAAAAGTCTTCACCTACGATCAGGCTTCATTACATTTTACAGGCATCGCTTTAGAGTTATGGCCTGATTCTAATTTTGAAGAAAAAAAAGATAAAACAAGTATTCGTATTTTTAAATTATTTGGTGAGATTAGAGGGTTATGGAAATCTTTAGGGCAAATTCTGATTCTTGCTTTAGTCTTAGAAGTTTTCTCTCTCGTCAGTCCATTCTTTATGCAATGGGTGATTGACCATGCGATTGTTTCCGCTGATCTAAACTTGCTAGCGACCTTGGCAATCGGTTTTGGCCTGTTGATGATATTGAGTAACTTAATTAGCTTGTTACAAGCATGGGTCGTCATGCATATGGCAACCACATTGAATGTACAATGGAAAGCCAATATTTTTCATCATCTCGTTAACTTACCGACCAATTTTTTTCAGAAACGTCATCTAGGCGATATTATTTCTAGATTTGGCTCAATTGATGCAATTCAAAGAACATTAACAACATCATTTATTACAGCCATTCTTGATGGCCTAATGACGATTTTTACACTAATTTTAATGTTCGTATATAGTGCAAAATTGGCATGGATCGCAGTGATCACAATGCTGTTGTATGCAGTCATTCGTTGGATCTGGTATTACCCCTTAAGACGAGCGACAGAAGACCAAATTGTCCATGCTGCAAAACAAAGCACTCATTTTATGGAAACAATGCGTGGCATAAAGACCATCAAACAATTTGAAAAACAGGACTATCGTCAAGCAACATGGCTAACGTTATTCGTAAACCAAATTAATGCAGGATTGACGACACAAAAACTTAACCTCATGTTTGGGTTTGTAAATACATTACTGTTTGGATTACAGAATATTATCATTGTATGGCTTGGCGCAACTCTAGTCATTGAGGGCGAGTTCACTGTTGGTATATTAATGGCGTTTCTTGCCTATAAAAATCAGTTTGGTAGTCGAGTCAGTTCTCTCATTGATAAATATGTTGAAGTGATGATGCTTAGTCTACATGGTGAGCGTCTAGCGGACATCGTCCTTACCGATCAAGAAAAAACAGATAGTTATTTATTTGTTCCCGAATCGTCAAAACTACAAAAAACAGAAATTGATGTTAAATCTTTAAGATTCAGATATTCAGAGGATGAGTCTTGGATTATTCATGGCATTAACTTTAATATTCCAGAAGGACAATCTGTAGCCATTGTAGGCCCTACAGGTTGTGGTAAAACCACACTTATGAATTTGCTCTTGGGTAATTTAACTCCTGAGCATGGTGAAATTAAAATTGGTGGGCAAAGCATAAAGAATATTAGTTCTAATCAACTCAGAAATTTTATTGCCTATGTGGCACAAGATGATGTGTTGTTTGCAGGCTCTATTCTAGAAAATATTAGTTTCTTTGATGATGGTGTTCAGCAAGACTGGGTGGAACAATGTGCAAAAATGGCATCAGTACACGATGAAATTATGGCGATGCCTATGGGGTATCAAACATTAGTTGGTGATATGGGCAATATTCTATCAGGAGGACAGAAGCAAAGAATATTACTGGCAAGAGCATTGTATAGAAAGCCTAAGATTCTATTTCTAGATGAGGCAACAAGTCATCTAGACATCATAAAAGAGAAAGAAATTAACGATATGATTAAGTCACTCAATATCACCCGAATCATTATTGCTCATCGTCCAGAGACGATTTCATCTGTAGATCGTATTATTGCCTTAAACAATGGTCGTATTGTTAGTGATCAAATGTTTGATTCTTTGAGATAGATATCAAAATCAATGTAGAAAATATTGAATAGCCAATATTAGTTAAATAAGTTCGATCCTATTCGTTTAACTCAAGTGGTATGGTACGAACAGGAATGACTGGTATGGTGGGAACAAGAATAGGCGGTATGTTTATACAGGAATATGCAGGTAAATTTTCCCGATATTTACCCACAAAGAGCTAATATGGGGTCAAATGAGATCAGGCAATATCTGACAAACAGGCATTAAAAAAGCCTCTAAACGTTGAGTTTAGAGGCTTTTTTATATTCCGATGGATTACTTCGGAAAGAATTTTGGGGTGACGTCAACTTAACTGAAACTATAACTTACTAATATTTATTAAATTAATTACTCTACATTTTTATGCGTTAATTGATCCAAATAATCAGACCATGCTTGCATCATCACTGAACGCTCCTCCAAATACTTAGTACGGTTGTACGCTCGACCATGCATATCGCGAACCTGATGTGCAAGTTGTTGTTCTATACGTTCAATAGGAAATTTTAGAACTTCATCTAATAAAGTTCTTGCCGTAGCTCTAAAGCCGTGCCCTGTTGTCTCACCATTTTCAAAACCATATTGTTTCAATCGTTTATTAATAGTTGATTCACTGATGGTTTTCGTTTTATCTCGCATAGACACAAAACAATATTCGGTATATCCAGTAATGCAATACAATTCTTGGAACAGCTTCAAGACTTGATCAGACAAAGGAACAATATGTTGTAGGGCTGTCTGATTTTTGGTCTTAGGCGGTGTATAACTCCATGTTCTATTTTTAAAATCGATATCTGCCCATTTTGCTGCACGTAATTCTCCAGGACGCACAAATACATGGGGTAAGATTTTGACTGCATAATCAATAGCAATATCCCCACGACCTGCATGTGTATTAATATTCTTTAATAGTTGTCCTAGCTTTTGCTTATCAGTAATAGCCGCTCGATGCTTAGTTTTACCCACCTTCAAAATACCGCTAATTTGGTCAGCAACGTTAAATTGACATAAACCCAAAGCAATCGCATACCGAAACACCTGAGATGCTTTACTTCTCATTCGCTTTGCTGAGTCAGTCTTACCTTGTCTTTCATAAAGACGGCATACTTCCAAAATTTGAGTGGCTGTTATCGAATCAATGGGGAACTCACCAATAGCAACATAAAGCTTATCCCAGATAAACTGATTCCGACGTTGTGTACTTGGTTCCAGCTCTTCTGTCTTACGGTATTCATCTGCTACTGATCTAAAACTATTATTTCGACATTGGGACTGTTTATCTTGCTTTTGAATTGCTGGGTCAATATTCTGCGCAAGCAGTTCTCTAAACTCACTTCGTTTTGCGCGAGCTCTGGCCAATGTACAACTTGGATAAATACCGATAGCTATAGTGGCTCTTTTCTTAGAGATTGGGCGAATATAATCAAAACGCCAATATGCCCCGCCTTTTTTATCTAATAACAGATAAAGGCCACCACCATCTGAAAGCTTAATATTTTTTTCAAATGATTTCTTTTGCATTGATATTGCAGATTTAATTTTTGAGTCTGTAAGACTAATAACGAGTTTAGGCATTTTTTTACGGTATATTTTTCAAGAAACAGAATGTACCGTAAAAAATACCGTAAAAACTTGCGGTATCCTAAAACGCCCTCGGACATTATCGGACAATAAGCAGATATAAGTTATTAATTTTTAATAATATTAGGATTAATTCGGATGTGATCAAACAAGGAAATGGTGCGCTCAGCGGGACTCGAACCCACGCCACAGGCTTCGGAGACCTGTACTCTATCCAGTTGAGCTATGAGCGCGCGCTGCACATCATAACAAAAAATTGCTGAAGGTAAAGCAACTATATATAAGTTACGTATTTTTATGCTTATGCTTTAAACAATGTTCCAAACTTGCAACATAGAATTCCATCTAACTTACTTGGTTTATTGGCGCAGATCGCTCACAATAGTGGCTCTATTCCTCAAGTGAGAATTTCATGACTGATGCATTGACGTTAAGGGACGTGTCAAAGACCTATCGAAATGGTTTCCAAGCACTGAAAGGAATTAATTTGACCGTTCCTGAAGGCGAGTTTTATGCCCTACTTGGACCCAATGGTGCAGGTAAATCTACAACCATTAGCATCATCAGTTCTCTCACCAAAAAAACGGCAGGCACGGTAGAAATTTTTGGGCACAATCTGGATACACAACCATCTCAAGCCAAGCAGTGCTTAGGAGTTGTGCCGCAAGAATTTAACTTCGGTCAGTTTGAAAAGACGTTTGATATTTTGGTCACACAAGCAGGCTATTACGGTATCCCTAAAAAAATTGCCGAACAACGTGCCGAAGAATATTTAGAAAAACTGGGTTTGTGGGATAAACGTGCCACTCAAGCGCGAATGCTGTCTGGCGGCATGAAGCGTCGTTTAATGATTGCACGTGCCATGATGCACGAACCGAAACTACTTATTTTAGATGAACCGACTGCAGGCGTAGATATTGAGCTGCGTCGTTCAATGTGGGATTTTTTAACAGAGATGAATGATAAAGGCACCTCAATCATTCTCACTACCCACTATTTAGAAGAAGCCGAAATGTTGTGTCGTCGTATCGCGATTATTGATCGTGGTGTGATTAAAGAAGACACTTCCATGAAAAACTTCTTAAACCAGTTAAGTGAAGAATCTTTTATTTTCGATTTAGCTGAACCGATTCAACCCATTCATTTAGATATTATTGGTGTACGTTTCAACTTAATTGATGCAGTGACCCTAGAAGTCACTATGGATAAAGCTCACACCTTAAATGATTTATTCCAACTTTTAGAAGCACAAGGCATTCGCGTGCGCAGTATGCGTAATAAGTCCAACCGTCTAGAAGAGTTATTTGTCAAAATGGTCGAAAAGAATTTAGATGGAGCTGCGCAATGAATTTTACCCAACTACGGATTGCACTCTATACCTTAGTGCATAAAGAAGTTCGTCGTTTTATGCGCATATGGCCTCAAACCTTGCTCCCGCCAGCCATCACCATGAGTTTGTACTTTGTGATTTTTGGTAATTTGGTCGGTTCGCGTATTGGTGAAATGGGCGGCTTTAGCTATATGCAATTTATTGTGCCCGGCTTAATTATGATGGCAGTCATTACCAACAGCTATGCCAACGTATCTTCAAGTTTTTTTAGTGCAAAATTCCAGAAAAGCATTGAAGAACTAATCATGAGCCCTGTACCTTTGCATGCCATTTTATGGGGCTATGTTTTGGGTGGTGTTAGTCGTGGCGTATTGGTCGGTATTATTGTCACCACCATGAGTCTATTCTTTACCGACCTTTATATTACCAATTGGTTTGTTACCATTTATACCGTATTAATTACGTCCTTTTTATTTTCATTAGGCGGTTTTATTAATGCTGTTTATGCCAAATCATTTGATGATATTTCTATTATTCCAACTTTTGTACTGACTCCACTGACTTATTTAGGTGGTGTATTCTATGCCATTAGTGCCTTAAGCCCTTTTTGGCAAAATCTCTCTTTAATTAACCCTGTGGTGTATATGGTTAATGCTTTCCGTTACGGCATTTTAGGACATAGTGATGTCAACGTGACGATTTCATTATCTGTGATTACACTATGCTGCGCAGTGCTTTATGGTATTGCCTATCATTTACTTTCTCGTGGTTCAGGAATGCGTGAATAATGAGTGTTGAACAATCTCTCCTTGGTAAAGACACCAATTATCCTACAGAATATCAACCCGATATTTTATTCCCTATTTCACGTGCTGCTGCACGTGAAAAATATGCAGATGTTGAGGGAATTCAACTGGGGCAAGACTGGTGGCACGTTTTTGAAATTTCGTGGTTGAATGCCGCAGGCATTCCGCAAGTTGCGATTGGTCGGATTACACTACCTGCTTCATCGCCTAACCTGATCGAATCAAAATCATTAAAGCTCTACTTTAATAGTATGAACTTTACCCGCTTTCAGTCTGAAGCCAATTTCATTGAAACTGTTGAGCATGATTTAACGGCTGCTGCGCAAGCACCTGTTACGCTAACTTTATTTCAGGTCGATGATTTAGCGATTAGCCAGCCTGAGGGCATTTGCATTGATCAGCTCACGCCTGAGCGTTTAGAGCAGCATCCTGACCCAAGTTTATTGCAATTCGATTTAGAACAAGCGGAAGATATAGAGGTACAACTTTTCTCACATTTATTACGCAGCAATTGTCCTGTCACAGGACAACCTGACTGGGGCACGGTTTTTATCCGTTATCAAGGCAAAAAACCTTGTTATCGCAGTATTTTGGCTTATATTATTTCTTATCGTCAGCATAATGGTTTCCATGAACAATGTGTGGAACAGATGTTTGCAGACATCTGGCAAAAATTCGCACCAGAAAAACTGATGGTATATGCAACCTATACACGTCGTGGTGGTTTAGACATTAACCCTTGCCGTGTATCGGACTTAACATGGATGCCTCGCCCTATTCGTTTAGCGCGACAATAACAACATTGAGGTTGAACAATGCCATTTTTTGGATTCATTCCATCTGCAGAATTATTAAATACGATTGAAACTGCACAACAGAAAAAAAATTCAAGTGAGCCGCTGTACCCACTGCGCGACAAAACCGCATTAATGATTAATGAAGAAATCATTGATGCCATTTTAACCGAGTTGGTACGTCGTTTTCCTGCCAGCGATAAACGCGACACTGCCGAAAAACTTGCGGGCTATGTCAAATCTACCGTTGCAGTACTCCTAAAACAATTATTAAGCAAAGCGCCAAATGATGTCGTGAAACAATCGATTGAATTTTCTGAGCGCAGTAGCTTTAAAGATGCAGCAGGCAATGCACGTGTAGGTGAAACGCTCGATGCAAGTCTAGTGACCAACCTGAAACACAACTATGCCGAAATTCAAGCAGGCAATGAAGTGAACAAAGCTGCTTTAACCGAACTATATAAACAGTTTGCAGAAGCGACGGTACGCCACTTTATGAGCGACTTTAACAAAACCCTCGATTTGGGCATGATTAAGCGTAAAGCAGCAGATATTGGCGCAGCAGCGGTAATTAAAGCTGTCCATATTGCGGTGGATAAAATCATCCCAAATTTAACCAAAGAGGAACTCTTGGTTTTAGCGGAATATCACGACACCTTATTCCATCATTAATATCAGTGGGTTTAACTCATAATGCGTTTTAAGCCCTTTTGTTGCATGTTAAGTGCAAAATGCCTGATTTTGATCAGGCATTTTTATATGCAATGCAATATCAGGATATGTCTGCAACTTTTGCACAATCAAGAATAACTTTTTGCACCTAGATTGAATTTTGTTACAAATCCTGCGCGCTTTTTACACATTCTTTGTCTATTTTTGTATAAGTTTTTGCAAACCAGTCACGCATGAATGCTATCTTAGCCACTTACTTCGCTTTCGCAGTTTGGCCCCAATAGCGGCTTATTCTTCATATATAAGTAGCAACTTATTTACTGCATATAAATAAGTTGTGTAAATCATCAATTTGGAATTTTCCTCAATATGTTCAAACTTGATTTTTATAACAAACTAAAACGTCTTTCTTTACTCATTGGTGCATTTTCTATCACCAGTTTTTGTCAGGCCAATGATTTCCAAAATCATCCGTCTTATGCCAGTTTTAAACAAAAAACCATGCAGACCTATGGCTTGAGTGCAGCACAAGTCGATTGGGCGATGGAAGGCTCTAAAAACTTACCCAATATCATCAACATCATGAACCGCCCAGGCGAAAGTAAGCCTTGGTACGACTATAAAACCAATTTCCTTGCAGAAAGCACTATTCAGCGCGGTGTGCGCTTTAAACAACAATATGCAGACACGCTCAATCGTGCTGAACAGCAATTTGGTGTACCGCAATCCATTATTTTAGGGATTCTGGGTGTAGAAACAGGTTTTGGAAGCAATAAAGGCTCTTTTGTAACCCGTGATGCCCTTGCCACCTTAGGCTTTGGTTATGAACGTCGCGCGGAATACTTTAAAGATGAACTCGCAGCACTGATCGCATGGTCATATAAAGATGGTGTGCCAACTTCTTCAATTGTTGGTTCTTATGCAGGTGCTGTTGGTTATCCGCAGTTTATGCCTAGCAATATTCCAAAATTTGGGGTCGATTATGACGGCAACGGACATATTGATCTACGCAACTCGGCAGTCGATGCCATTGGCTCCATTGCAAACTACTTGGCACAACATGGCTGGCAGCGCAATCAACCCATTGCATTTGCTGCACGATATACAGGCAACAATCCTGACAGTGTCATTGCCAAAGATTTGACCCTGCCAACACCTTATGGGGTTTTAAAATCGCAAGGCGTGATGCCAATGAATCCAATTGTGCAAATAGATGACCTCGACTTGGTCAATGTCATTCAATTACAAGAAAATTATGGTCATATCTACTATATAACCTACCCAAATTTTCAGGTGATTACGACTTATAACCGTAGCCGTATGTATGCGACTGCACTGTGGTTATTGGGCACTGAAATTGCGAGTCGCTAAGTACAAATTTAAATATAAAACCAAAAAGTCAAGAAATATTTTTGACAATTTGATCACAAAACAAACTTTTTACATATAATGTTACAATATTGATTATTTTTTAATCAAATAGAGTTGGTTTTTGGTACTTTTTGTCATTATTTTCGTATAAAGACTAGACACCTTTAGTGAGGGATGAATATGATCCATTTCGTCAAATGTAGTCGAAAAAGTGAAATTACAGACAGGATTACCACTATTTCAATCAGTTAAGAGCGAAATAAGTTAAAAATTCTGTCTTCAGGAGTTCAAACCATGCATAGTTCACTTAAATACTTACTTGCACTTTCTGCAGCTGTTGCCCTAAGTCAGTCGCAAGCTGAAATGGTGCAATCATCATTCAACAATGATAATGAGTCATCTAGCCTAGCAGCGCGTGTACTCAACAAAGAAGCACAAAGTTTTAATTCACATTTCTCAAATTTGAATAGCCTTTCAATCACCGAACGTTCAGGCGACCAAATCCGTCGTCAAACGATTGCAGCGAAAATTGAAATTCCTGCTGAAGAGCCTTCAGTGATTGAAAAGTTAAATACAGTGGCATCGAACACTGTACGTAAATTTAGCCAAACAGGTATGGCATCTTGGTACGGTCGTCAATTCCACGGTCGTAAAACTGCAAGCGGTGAAACGTTCGACATGAACGCAATGACTGCTGCACACCGTAGCCTGCCGCTAAACTGCTATATTCGCGTAACCAATAAAAACAATGGTAAAAGCGTTGTAGTTAAAGTAAATGACCGTGGTCCATTCCATGGCAACCGTGTACTCGATCTTTCTTATGGCGCTGCAAAACAATTGGGCATCACCAATGCAGGTACTGCCAAAGTAAGCATTGAGCGTATTGACGGTCCAAACTCTTAAGATTCGCTTACACGACTTCACATTTGACTTGAAAGCCACAGCAATGTGGCTTTTTTAATGCCTGTAAGATTTACAGTCATCCCATGCATGTCTGCACAAAGATGATCCACACAAATTTTGTTGCCACTTCATTTTGAAAATATGAATACTGTTTTGACCGCCTCACTGTTCTCAGTTATATTTTAGACAGTCAAACAATAACAACGGATGATCGGTCTACAGGAGTAGCACATGAAGACAGTAAGCGAGTGGCTAGATGAATACAGCGAGAGCCATCAAAATAAAACCAATAAATTAATTCACTGGGTGTGCGTACCTACGATCTTTTTTTCGATTGTCGGCATCTTGGCGCATTTCAGCGCTTTACTAACAACATTACTTCTGGTGCTCAGTTTTATTTTTTATGCACGTTTAGACTTGGTTCTTGCAGTTGCAATGGCAGCATTAATGCTGGTAATGGCATGGCTGATTTATGTTTTGCCTGTTGGAATGGGTTTTTATATCGCAATTTTTGTTTTGGCGTGGATTGGGCAGTTTTATGGTCACAAAGTTGAAGGGAAAAAGCCTTCATTCTTCAAAGACCTCCAATTCCTTCTCATTGGCCCAATTTGGTGCATGGATGCCTATTTAGGTAAAATCCTACCCTCTTGGAAAACACGTCGTAAAAACAGCATTATGAGCATTTAAACGCTATATCCTATTTTCGTTATCGGAAGAACCGTTATTGATAGGTTCTTCCTTGATGTTTTAACCATCCGCCCACGTGTTTGTTTGCTGGATCATGATGCGTCCAGTGAATCACCCCACCCTTATCTGAGTATTCATATTCACCAAAAAACTCAACAGTATCACCTTTTGCAATATTGGTAATTCGTGGTGCAAGATCAATATTATGTGCAACCAATACAGTTTGCCCATTATTCAGTTTTAAAATAAATTTTTGATGACGTGAGCCTTCGTTGTCATCCGCTAACACTGCAATGACCTGCCCACTCGCACGGACTTGTAAATCGCTCTGTTTGCGCTCAAACGCACGTTCAATCAGCTGAACACCCTGAGCATCATCTTGCAGCGTATCTCGCTGTACGTCTAACTGCTCTTTTTCATCTTGTGATGTGCGAGCAGTGCTTGTAGTTGGCGCGCTTGATGTTTCAGACTGAAACTGTTGTAAATCTATGCCAAAAAATGCAGCAATTAACACCACAATAATTGCGCCAATGCTTAAATTCTTTTTATTTGCCATATAACCTCCTTGTTCTGATTCCACCCTATACGATTAAGTCAATTATTCGTAACATACTGATTTAAAATTAATATCTTTAATCTTCATCTCAATATTTATGCCACGATTGCATATTGCCAAAATCTATATTCACAAAAAAGCCCCAAAATAAATTGGGGCTTTCCTTACAAAATATTTTACCTTAAGTAAAAATTATTTTGCAGCAGCTTGAGCAGCAGCAACTTCTTCAGCGAAGCTCATTTCTGCTTTTTTCTCAATACCTTCGCCTACTTCGAAACGAACGAATTGAGCAACAGTTGTACCAGTTGCTTTTAATACTTCAGCAACTTTCTTCTCGTTGTCAATTACGTACATTTGACGATCAAGCGCAACTTCGTTCAAGTATTTTTCAACTGAACCAGTTACCATCTTCTCTACGATGTTTGCAGGCTTACCAGATTCAACTGCTTTCGCTTCTGCAATTTCTTTCTCTTTAGCGATAAGATCAGCAGGAACTTGTTCAGCAGTAACAGCAACTGGGTTGAATGCAGCAACGTGCATTGCAATACCTTTACCAGTCGCAGCATCACCTGTGTAAGAAACAACAACACCGATTTTTAAACCGTGCTTGTACACAGCAAGGTTTTCACCTTCAACGATTTGTGCACGACGAACTTGGATGTTTTCACCAATTTTTTGAACAAGTGCAACACGTGTTTCTTCAACAGTTGCGCCATCTTCAAGTTTAAGTTCAGCAATTTTAGCAGCATCAGTTTCGTTTGCAGCAAGAGCAGCAGCAGCAACTTTCGCAGAGAAACCAGCAAAGTTTTCGTCTTTTGCAACGAAGTCAGTTTGACAGTTTACTTCTAAAAGAATCGCTTTGTTGCCTTCTTGAACGATTGTGATTGCACCGTCAGCAGCAATGTTACCTGCTTTTTTAGCAGCTTTTGCTTGACCAGATTTACGAAGGTTGTCAATCGCTAATTCGATGTCACCGCCCGCTTCTGTTAATGCTTTTTTACATTCCATCATTGCTAGACCAGTACGATCACGCAATTCTTTAACCATGCTTGCTGTAACTGCAGTCATGTTTATCTCCTAAAATCGGTAGAAAATGAATTCTTTTTTTAACAGAAACGGCCCAGAGGGTGTCTCTTGGGCCGTCTGCATACATGACGCTTACTTTGCCACCATCACATGTCGCAAAAATGACAAGCTTACGTCAAAACGCATTAAGCCTCAGAAGCAGGAGCTTCTTCGCCTTTTGCTTGAGCATTGGCTTGAGTTTGAGCGTATTCTTTACCAGCAATGATCGCATCAGCCATTGAAGAAGCGTAAAGTGTTACTGCACGGATCGCATCGTCGTTACCCGGAATAACGTAGTCTACGTTGTCTGGGTTAGAGTTTGTATCAACGATACCGATTACAGGAATACCTAAGTTTTTCGCTTCTTTAATTGCAATTGCTTCGTGATCAACGTCAATTACGAATAATGCGTCAGGTAAACCACCCATGTTTTTCACACCGCCTAAAGCGCGCTCAAGTTTTTCCATTTCACGGCTACGCTCTAAAGCTTCACGTTTAGTAAGCTTAGCAAAAGTACCGTCAGTAGACTGAACTTGAAGATCTTTTAAACGGCTGATAGATTGGCGAAGTGTTTTCCAGTTCGTCAACATACCACCTAACCAACGGTGATCTACATACGGTTGACCAGCGCGTTGAGCTTGTTCACGGATGATTGCAGAAGCAGCACGTTTTGTACCAACGAACAAAACTTTGTTCTTTTTGCTAGCCAATTGGTTTGCAAAGTTCAAAGCATCATTTAACGCAGGAACAGTGTGTTCAAGGTTGATGATGTGAATTTTGTTACGCGCACCAAAGATGTATTGACGCATCTTTGGGTTCCAGAAACGTGTTTGGTGACCAAAGTGTGCGCCAGCTTGAAGAAGGTCGCGCATGCTTACGTTGTAATCTGCCATTTTCTTTACCTTAAATGTTTGGGTTAGGCCTCCATATATCCGCATTCTCCACCCCAAAGGGCACCCAGAGTAATGTGACGATATATGTGCGGATTTTTAATTTCCCTTTTACCAAGCTCTTTGAAACATATTCATAAAAAGCATTTGATAAAATGGGCGGCTATTTATACCATAGTCACACACAAATTTCCAAAAGTTTTTAAAGATCATGAACACAACTTATCAAGCACCTCGTCGACTCATCAAAACCGCAGAAGATATTGAAAAAATGCGCGTGGCAGGACGACTGGCGGCAGAAGTTTTGGAGATGATCAAAGCACACGTTAAACCAGGCGTTACTACGCTCGAACTAGATACGATTTGCCATGACTATATTGTCAATCAGCAACAAGCTATTCCTGCCTGCTTAGGTTATGGTGCTGCTCCGGGTCGTCCAGCATTCCAACACACCATTTGCACATCGGTTAACCATGTGGTTTGTCACGGTATTCCGTCAGAAAGTAAAGTGCTGAAGAAAGGCGATATTTTAAATATTGATGTCACAGTCATTAAAGATGGTTTCCACGGCGATACCAATATGATGTATATCGTGGGTGGTGAAACTTCCATTTTAGCCAATCGTTTATGCAAAGTTGCCCAAGAAGCGATGTATCGCGGTATGGCAACCGTTAAACCCGGTTCAACCATTGGTGATATTGGTCATGCGATTCAAAAATATGTTGAATCTGAACGCTTTAGTGTCGTGCGTGAATATTGCGGTCATGGTATTGGGACGACCTTCCACGATGAGCCACAAGTATTGCACTATGGTCAAGCCAACACAGGCATGATTTTAGAAGAAGGTATGACTTTTACCATTGAACCAATGGTCAATGCAGGCGTATGGCAAACCAAATTACTTGGCGATAAATGGACAGTGGTGACCAAAGACCACAAATTATCGGCACAGTTTGAACACACCATTTTGGTCACCAAAGATGGCTTGGAAGTGCTGACTGCCCGCCCTGATGAAGATTTATCACGCTTTACTGCATAACGTGTTTGCAGCCAAAATCTGTCATTGGCTAAAAATTTAACCCGTATGTCAAAAAGATCAGTTCCGACTGGTCTTTTTTATTAATTTCAACGCATACAATTTCTATAAAATCTTTTTATTTCAAACCAATAGAACTTTAAAGCCATCCAATAAAACAAGCATTTTCACGTATTCAACAGTTTTGGATTTAACAAAACACCTGCACACTTTTCCAGTTATTCACAAAAGTTTAAAAAAATATCTTGTAAAAACAACAGTTTTATTTTTCCAGTCCATTTCATAATGCCTTGCATAACAATGCCGTAAATAACAACAAGCAAAATTGGACATGGAGTTCCACAATGAAAAAAACACTATGCTGTTTGGCACTGAGTAGTTTGCCAGTCATCAGTTATGCCAACTCACCTTATTTTAGTTTAAAAGATGGCGATGGTTTTAAACGCTTTTCTGTTTCGGTTGGTGCACTGCATGTTATGCCGCAAGGCAAGGCACAACCTTTTCGAGTCAATACAGCTATTCAAAATGGCTACACAGCCGATGTCGGTGAGGTTCAATCCCAAACTGTAAAAGATAATTTACGTGACGGTTTTGAGCCACCCGTATTATTAAGTGGGGCATTAAATTTGCTGCCTACCGTTCCTGCCAACATGAGTGGACAAGCCACAATTTCAGGTTTGGAGCAATGGGATAATCATGGTACAGGTTTAGAAGCAGATGATGTCACCACGTTGGGTATCATCAGCAACTATTTCTTTACCGATAATATTTCCTTTGAAGTCAAAGGTGGTATTCCCCCTAAAGTTGATTTACAAGGTAAAGGTAAAATCTATGCACCCTTCTCAGCAATTGCACGTCCATTAGGCGGCGCATTGGGTGAGCTTGAATTACAAAATGATATTTTCATTACCGATTTAGAAGCACATGGCCCTGCTGCCTCTGCCCGTGCCTGGACACCTGCATTCGAGTTTCAATACCATTTTGGAAAAACAGGTGTAAATAAATTCCGTCCTTATGTCGGTGTCGGGTTAATGTATGCTTATTTTAATGAATTAGAAATTAACCCACGCACTGAACAAGACCTGATCGCCGCAGGTCACATGATTGCCAATATTAAAGAAGGAAAAGCGGGCGCATCTTTAGAAGGTACACCAAGTGCAGCCAATCCTAAAGTTGAATTAGACGCCACCGATGCCTTTGCGCCCGTTGCAACCGTAGGTTTTACCTATGACTTTAATGAAAAATGGTTTGCTGTCGGTTCTGTATCTTATGCACATCTTAAAAACGAAACCACCATTACTGTGACCGATGCTAAACACGGCGAACTCATTCACTCCAAAGCCGATATTGAAGTGAATCCGATCATTGCATACGCAGGTTTTGGGATGCGCTTTTAAGCTCTAATTTTTCTCTTCCCTCTTTCAACTAAATTTAAGACGGCTACGGTCGTCTTATTTTTTCCTGTACTTTTTAATTAAAGCAATCGCTTCAATCTTAATAACTCAATTTTATCATTTGATGAATTTTATTTTATCGCGATCTTGAGCTGAATCGACTACCATAGCAGTCTGTTTGCTGTTGTTGGATGCCTTATGTCGAATGCTCAATTTTCCAAACCTCTGATTTACATGTTAATTGGAAGTGCCATTATTTTGGCATTGTCACTTGGTGTTCGACATGCCTTTGGCTTATACCTTGTGCCAATGAGCCATGAATTTGGCTGGGGACATAATGTTTTCAGTTTAGCCATTGCCATGCAAAACCTCATTTGGGGTGCAGTCCAACCCATTACAGGCGCTTTTGCAGACAAATACGGCAGTAAAATTGTAGTGGCCGTAGGCGGTGCACTGTATGCCATTGGCTTATTACTCATGGCCGTCAGCTCAACAGGCTTGTTGCTAAATTTGAGCGTGGGTTTAATTTTAGGTCTCGCTTTATCTGCCACTTCATTTCCTGTACTACTTTCAGCAGTTGGTCGTGCGGCACCACCTGAAAAGCGAAGCCTTGCGATGGGTATTGCCAGTGCAGCAGGCTCTTTTGGGCAATTCATTATGCTGCCATCGACCTTATTGTTATTACAAAATGTTGGTTGGTCGGGTGCTTTAATTGTCAGTGCTATTTTAATTGCATTGATTGTTCCTTTGGCATGGATGCTCAAAGCTCCCATGTATCAAAACCCTAATGCAAGTTCAGTCAGCCAACCCGCTTTAGGCTTTAAACAAGTTTTGGTGATTGCCAAAAACCATAAACCCTTTTGGTTTTTAGCTTTGGGCTTTTTTGTCTGTGGTTTTCAAGTGGTGTTTATCGGGATTCACCTCCCTAGCTACTTAATTGATCATGGCTTTAATGCAACCACAGGCACAGTTTTTCTAGCACTCGTGGGTTTATTTAATATTGTAGGCACCTATACCGCAGGTTGGTTAGGCGGTCGCTATTCGAAACCGCACTTGCTGATGTGGCTTTACGGACTACGCGGTATTGCCATTATCGCCTTTTTAATCCTGCCTTTAAGCATCTGGACAATTTATGCATTCGGGATCATTATGGGTTTGTTGTGGTTATCTACAGTGCCTTTAACCAATGGTATTGTGGCAAATATGTTTGGGATTAAATACCTGACCATGCTCAGTGGCATTGTGTTTTTTACACACCAAGTCGGCTCATTTTTTGGTGGATGGCTTGGCGGTTTAAACCACGATCTGACAGGTAACTATAATGCTATCTGGATTGTTTCTATTGCTTTAAGTGCGTTTGCGGTCTTGGTGCATTTCTGGGTCAATGAGGAGCACGTCATTCATGACTAATTCTTTATTTAATTTTAAAGTGCTGCTCGCGCTGGCGGTTATTGCCCTGCTCGTCTTTTCAATTTTTTTATGGATGCAAACGCCTCAACTGTTTGAGTATTTTAATCAGGCATTCTGCGCACATTAATTGTCTGCGTCACTCGATCTCTTTATCAATGTATTCAATACTGAAGGAGTAACTTATATAACTTGCTCCATTGACTAGATTGCATTTAAACAGCAAATCTATGCAAAATAAGTTAAATGGTTCAAGATCAAACATTTATTTAAAAAGATAATATTTTTCATAAGCTTAGCATTTCTTTTAATTTTATCTGATGGCTGTTTTTACTTAAATTTTCTTGACCATATACCAAGAAAGAGTAAAACCCAATGAGCAGTCTAAGCCCACTTTCTCAAGCGATTCATGATGCACCACGTTGGCATCAAGCCGATTCATTACAAAATCCTAATGATATTCAAATACAACCTTTAGCAGGTGCTGCCTTAGGTGCTGTCGTGACAGGACTAGATACGAAAAAATCCCAAACAGGGGCAACAATTTATCGTCTAAAACAAGCTTTGGCACAACATCTAGTTTTGATTTTTAAACAACAACAGCTAGATGATTTACAGTATTTAGCATTTGCCAGTTACTTTGGTTCTATTTTCCGTCCAAGTTCAGACAATCCTGTTTTAGGCAGTCAAGCCGACACAGGCACACCGCCCGATGTTGTACCGGTATCTAATGCTGTTGGACAAGGTGATTATACGGGACATGCAGAACTCAAACCGCATGCAGACCATCAATGGACACCTCTACCCTCTTTTGCCTCGCTGCTGTATGCCATAGAAATTCCAAAACAAGGCGGACAAACTACGTGGTACAACACCATTAAAGCCTACGATGCCTTAGATGAAACCACCAAAGCGGAAATTAATCACCTTCAACTCATTACATACAACCCTTTTGTTCGTGCGCAAAATACGACTGCAACGGGTAGCTATGGTAATTCGCCGCTGTATCGTTTTCATGATCAACCTATTGTTGGTCATGGCTATCCACACCCTTTGGTGAGAGTCCATCCTGAAACTAGACGTAAAGCCCTTTGGCTGAACACCCATTCTGAAGTTGAGTTGCTCAATTATGACGATCAGGCAGGTAGTGAATTAATTGCTCGGCTCCGCGCACATATTTTAAAGCCAGCCTTCCGCTACACGCATCATTGGGAACAAAGGGATTTGGTATTTTGGGACAATCAAGTGACCTTACACTCTAGGGAGCCATTCCCTGCCGAGCAACGGCGCTTACTTAAAAGAATAAGTTTGGCGGGTAGCCGGCCATTTTAATCTTGCTACTCATGTTAAAAGGCAGCACGCCACTATTGGACTCAAATAAAAAGATGCGCCAAAACTAAAATAACAAACGAACAACTTAGAATAAGAAAACCCGTAAAGCCTAAACTTTACGGGTTCTTTTTTAATGAACTTTAAGCAATATTGCAGCAACTTAGAATAAACGATTCATACCATTTAAAGTTGCTACACGGTAAGCTTCAGCCATGGTCGGATAGTTAAATGTTGTTTCAACAAAATACTTAATTGTATTGTTCGGGCTGTTCATCACCGCCTGACCAATGTGGATAATCTCTGCCGCATTATTACCAAAGCAATGCACACCCAATACTTCTAAAGTGTCACGGTGGAATAAAATCTTCAATTCACCCACTGTATCACCCGTAATTTGCGCACGTGCCAAATGACGGAAAGATGCCTGACCAACTTCATAAGGAATTTTTTCTTCCGTCAATTCCTGTTCAGTTTTACCAATCGAAGAAATTTCTGGAATGGTATAAATACCTGTTGGAATATCGGTCACAGGCGCAACATTTTCTTCGCCACTCATATTTGCACCCGCGCAACGACCTTGGTCATAGGCAGCTGATGCTAACGAAGGCCAACCAATTACATCGCCCGCAGCATAAATATTCTCTACTTCGGTTTGATATTGATCATTGACTGTTAACTGACCACGGCTGTTTGGCTTAAGTTCGACATTTTCAAGACCTAAACCATCGGTATTACCCGAACGACCGTTACACCACAAAATCGCATCGGCTTTGATTTTCTTGCCACTTTGCAAATATAAAACCACGTGATCATCAAAAGTTTCTAAATGATCAATTTGCTCATTGTGGCGAATCAGCACCCCTTGCGCACGCAAGTGATATGACAAGGCATCTGAAATTTCATCATCCAAATAGCTGAGCAATTTGTGCTGAGTATTAATCAAATCAACTTTATGATCTAAACCAATGAAGATGGATGCATATTCACAACCAATCACACCCGCGCCATAAATAATAATTTTTTGAATCGAGAAATCCAAATCCAAAATTTTGTCTGAATCAAATACACGTGGATGGTTGAAATCCAACATTTCTGGACGATATGGACGGCTACCTGTCGCAATCACAATTTGCTGACACATAATGGTTTCTTTAATGCCATCTGCACCAAATACCAAGACCGTATTTTTATCTTGGATATAAGCACGACCATGATAAATCGCAATTTCATTACGGTCATAAAAGCGAGAGTGCGTTTCAACTTGCTGCTGAATAACTTTATGCGCACTTTGCAACACTTGCTTCATGGTGAACTGACGCCAATCGCCCATTTTTTTAAACATTGGGTCACGGCGATAACGGATAATATTCGACACTGTCTGACGCAATGCTTTACTTGGAATGGTACCCACATGGGTACAGTTACCGCCAAGCTGCTCACGAACATCTACAATCGCAACACGCTTACCAGATTTGGCAAGTTTCATTGCCGCGCCTTCACCCGCAGGGCCTGAACCGAGAACAACCGCATCGTACTTCACGAAAGTTCCACTAACGACCTCTTTTTTACGTGGCATTCAACGCTCCTTTTCTTTAAATCTGTCTTTTCAATGGGCTATATTATGACGTAAATCTTTTGAATTTTCTGTATTTACTGTGCATATATTACGTGATAACCACATTTTTTATATGAATATCGTTTTTACCCAATTTAAGCACAATTTCGTTATAATAACCGTCTTATGATGAAGTTAAGGTGACATTTTACTTTTGCACTTAGATTCGGTTTAATCAGACTCTATTTCACGTAAAATCTAGCCTACACTAAATCTCTCCCCTTTCAAAAACAGTGGAAAAGTTGAATATGTCTGCAAACCGTAAACCAGAACAGGGTGTCAAACTTCGTGGTGCTGAAAAAGTCGCACGTATTCCTGTAAAAGTTGTTCCTACGGTTGAAACGCCTCGTAAACCTGACTGGATTCGGGTCAAAATGACGGCACCAGAAGAAGTTCAACGTATTAAAACCACTTTGCGTCAGCAAAAATTGCACACCGTTTGTGAAGAAGCCGCTTGTCCAAACCTTCCAGAATGCTTTGGTGGTGGTACAGCAACCTTTATGATCATGGGTGATATTTGTACCCGTCGCTGCCCGTTCTGTGATGTTGCGCATGGTCGTCCAAATGCACTAGATCCTGAAGAACCTCGTCACATGGCAGAAACCATTGCCAACTTAGGCTTAAAATATGCCGTGATCACCTCTGTAGACCGTGATGACTTGTTAGATGGTGGTGCACAACATTTTGTCGATTGTATTAAAGAAGCCCGCTCTTTAAGCCCAAATACGTTGTTAGAAATTTTGGTGCCAGACTTCCGTGGTCGTATGGATATTGCACTACGCATTATGACCGAATGTCCGCCAGATGTTTTTAACCACAACATTGAAACTGTGCCACGCTTATATAAAGCCATGCGTCCGGGTTCAGACTATCAGCACTCTTTGAACTTGCTGAAAATGTTTAAAGAATATTGCCCAGATATTCCAACCAAATGCGGTTTGATGGTAGGTATTGGAGAATCTGAAGAAGAAGTTATTGCACTGTTAGATGATCTTAAAGCGCACGATGTAGATTATGTGACCATTGGTCAATATTTACAGCCATCTAAAGAACATGCGCCAATTGACCGCTTTGTAACACCTGAAGAATTTGAGCGTTATACAGCGCATGGTCAAAAGTTAGGTTTTAAAAATATTTGGGCTGCGCCAATGGTACGTTCAAGTTATTTTGCAGACCGTCAATATTATGGTGAACCTGTACCAACAGTACGTCGTAAAGCCGACCCTGCTAAAAAAATTAGCGTGCAAACCATTGAAGCTTAACACTCGCTTATTTCAAAATTTGCGATAAAGCTAAAACAGCCCCGACTTTATGTTCGGGGTTTTTTATACCTTGTGGATATATTAAAAATAGATAGATGTGAATATTTTTTGATGGTCTACGACCAAGTGCGCATGGTGTCATCGCCATAAATTGTTAATCTATGCACTGGCTTTGTTGCATAAATATGTAAGCATCTGATTTAAATAAATTTAATTTTGGATCAAAAAATAATCAAAACTTTTAAAATCATATAGTTATGAAATCTTTGTGCAACAAAGCCCTATGCACTTAATCTATACACCGAGCTCAAACAATAAAACAGGGATAGTAAAATGTCACAACAAGACTATGACAATGGCTTAAAAGTTCGCACTGAAGTCATGGGCGAAAGCTTTGTAAAACGCGCACAGGACAACACTGTACCATTTACCCAACCTTTGCAGGACTGGATTAATGAACATGCATGGGGTTCAACTTGGCAACGTGAAGGTGTGTTACCACGCAAATATCGTTCCTTAATTACTATCGCCTTTTTAACTGCTTTAAAAAGCCCGACAGAGCTTAAAGGACATATTCGTGGTGCGCTAAATAACGGGGCAAGTGTCGAAGAAATTCAGGAAGTCTTGTTACACAGCTTGCCTTATTGTGGCGCACCTGCAACTCAGGAAGCTTTTCGCGCAGCTTTGGAAGTTTTGGCAGAACATACTGCAAATACTTAAACGCAATCTAAATCAAAAAATATAAACGCTCGACATTTCACTAAAACTATTTGGTGAAATGTCGGTAGAGTTGAGTTTTAAATCCAATACACATTAAAGCTATAAAAGAACTCATTTAACTCAAAGCGCACCTGATAACCCAAATCAGTCAGCTGTGCCGATAAATTTCGAATATCTTCTAAAGGTAAATGTTTTGGCAGCACAGTAAAAACTGCGGTATTGCCCTGCTTGGCATTCTCTTCGATTAAAGACGCCAAACGCTGCTTATATAATTCAATATCTAGCTTGGCATGATCTGAATAAACTTTTGCTTGTTCAGCAGTTAAAAAATTTGCCATCTTATTGTTCTCATTATGACCATGTTTAAGATTCAGCATATTGAAACTTGACGATATGGCTCAAGTGATTTTTTGTTATTGTCTGCATAAACGCATGATCAATTAACCCTAATTTTTTAAAAAAATCACACCGAAGATGGCTTTTTCCCAGCAGACCTTTTAGGCTATCGCACAATCTTATGTTGTAATTTTGCTGGATGACATTATGTCAGAATCTGTTTCAATCTCCCCTGCGCTAATGAACCGCGCCATTGCAGGACAAGCCGATGCCCAATTTGAAATGGCGGTGCTGTATATGCAAAGCGATTTTAATGAAGATATTGAACTTGCCGAACAATGGGCGCTCAAAGCTGCCGCAAACGGACATATCGAAGCCATGTATTGGCTTGGTGAAGGCTATACCGTATATGCCAAAGATGTTCTAGAAGATGACCCTGAAGATGCAAAACAACATTTTGAAGATGCTTTTGTCTGGCTCAAAAAAGCCAGTGATGCACAACACCCTGCCGCTATTTTAGAGTTGGCAGGCTACTACCGTCGTGGTGATGTGGTTGAACAAGATGTCGCTCGCTCTGTGGCATTGGTACAGCAAGCAGCAGAATTGGGCGAAGTACAAGCCATGCGAGACCTTGCTTTTATTTATGCAAATGCTTTGGGTGTAGATGCTGACGAAAATAAAGCTGAATATTGGACACAAAAAGCAGACGCAGCGGAGTAATCCCTTTGTCTAGCCAATCAATTGATGGGCTAGACAATTTTTGCATGACTCGAATCGTCATTGAATAAAGCTTAGACTTTGAATAACACTTAGACTTCGACCACAATTACTTGTCTGCAAATGCCCTCTTGCTGACGCTGTTGTTCAAACACAGCCGCAGGCATCGGCTCAAAACTGTCAAAGAAACAAATTTCAGCATCATCAATAGAATATAGCAATGAGTGATTGCCCACGCCTTCTAAAGTGTCGTAGTAGACAATTACAAATTTATTTTCATCAAATGCGTGCTGAATTTGCTGATAGCCGATTGCCGCCAATACAGGCAATTTAAGCTGTTCAGCTTCGGCATAACTTAACTTTTCTGCATCTTGTAAATCTGGGTCAGGGTCAGTATAAAACTGCACATTAAAGCCAAACTTTTTCAGTCCAACAGCCAAACCAATTGTGGTTGTGCCCTGCTCTGGCGTATAACCACACACTTCAATCAATTGTTGAATATCGGCATCAATTCCTAAGTGTCGTAGCAACATCCACACTGCGTAAATCCCGCCGTTGGCTTCTAAATTTGCCAACTCTTGAGGAAGCTCTAAAGCCATCATTCAATCTCAAAAATATGTTTGTAGTGATAATAAACAAAACATGATTGGAACTGAATCAATTTCCAAGTACAATATCGCGCTAGTCGAGGGATGCTGCGACGTTTTACAGGCACGAAATGTAAAATCGCCAGGCTCGACCAGCATAGCAACGCGTTTGCTATGCAAGAAACGGCATCCGCGAACTGAATGATCAATTGTTTTTTATAAGGAGATCGTGATGAACGCGGTTAATGCTTCATTTACAGATTATAAAGTTGCCGATATCACACTAGCTGATTTTGGTCGTAAAGAAATCAAACTTGCAGAAGCAGAAATGCCAGCCCTTATGGGTTTGCGTAAGCGCTACTCAGCTGCAAAACCTCTTGCAGGCGCGAAAATTCTCGGCTGTATCCACATGACCATTCAAACTGCTGTTTTAATTGAAACGCTAGTTGAATTGGGCGCAGAAGTTCGTTGGACTTCTTGTAACATCTTCTCTACTCAAGACCACGCTGCTGCAGCAATTGCTGCTTCAGGTGTGCCTGTTTTTGCTTGGAAAGGCGAAACTGAAGAAGAATATGTATGGTGTCTTGAACAACAAATTAATGTAAATGGCACACCATGGGATGCCAACATGATTTTGGACGATGGCGGTGACTTAACTGCACTTGTTCACGAAAAATATCCTGCATTATTAGAGCGCATTCACGGCATTACTGAAGAAACCACTACGGGCGTACAACGTCTAATTGAAATGTGGAAAGATGGTTCTTTAAAAGTGCCTGCAATTAACGTCAACGACTCTGTGACTAAATCTAAAAACGACAATAAATACGGTTGCCGTCACTCACTCAACGATGCGATTAAACGTGGTACAGACATGTTATTGTCTGGTCGTCGTGCATTGGTTATTGGTTATGGTGATGTAGGTAAAGGTTCTGCACAATCTTTACGTCAAGAAGGCATGATTGTTCGTGTTTCTGAAATTGACCCAATTTGTGCAATGCAAGCATGTATGGATGGTTACGAAGTTGTATCTCCGTACAAGAATGGCGTACAAACAGGCAATAAAGCAGACGTGAACCTAGAGCTTTTAGAAAATACTGACTTGATTGTGACTACAACAGGTAACTATCACGTGTGTGACGCAGCAATGCTAGATACACTTAAAGCAGGCGCTGTTGTATGCAACATTGGTCACTTCGATACTGAAATCGACACCAACTACTTACGTGGTTATAAGTGGGTTGAAGTGAAGCCACAAGTACACCAAGTGTATCGTTCAGAAAACGAAAACGATTATTTAATCTTGCTTTCTGAAGGTCGTTTAGTGAACTTGGGTAACGCAACAGGTCACCCATCACGTATTATGGATGGTTCATTTGCTAACCAAGTATTGGCACAAATGCACTTATTTGCAGAGAAATTTGCCGATCTTCCTGCCGATCAAAAACAAGCGGCAATTCGTGTTGAAATCTTACCGAAAAAACTAGACGAAGAAGTTGCTGCTGCAATGGTTGCTGGTTTTGGTGGTGTATTAACACAATTGACTCAAGTACAAGCGGACTACTTAGGTGTAGCTGTTGAAGGTCCGTTTAAATCGGATGCTTATAAATACTAAGTTTTTAATCCTTCTCCCTAACCCTCTCTCATAGGGAGAGGGAATGATTCATTGTTTAATGAATGTATTCGAGGGTAAGTCCTCTCCTGAGCAAGTTTAAAGCACTGCTTTTAAACCCAGCGCAAGAGAGGATTTAGGAGAGGTGAAAAAATATAAATAAGTATTTATAGCAAGGATTTAATCATGACCAAACAAGTTCCTATTTCATTTGAATTTTTCCCATCTAAAACCGATGTAGGTGCAGAAAAACTCAAAGTTGTGCATCAAGAATTACAACTTTTAAATCCAGAGTTTTTTTCTATCACTTATGGTGCAGGTGGTTCTACTCGTGAACGTACTTTATCGACCATTAGCGACTTCAATGGCAAAGGCACACCTGTAGCGCCGCACCTGTCTTGTATTGGTGATGACAAAGCGCGTATTGCTGAATTGCTTGATATTTATAAAGCACAAGGCATTGACCGCATTGTGGCTTTGCGTGGTGATTTACCTTCAGGTCAAGTTGGTTTAGGCGAATTGCCGTATGCGTCTGACTTGGTGCGTTTTATTCGTGAACATTCAGGTGATCATTTTCACATTGAAGTTGCGGCTTATCCTGAAATGCATCCACAAGCAGACCACTTTGATCAAGACATTAAAAACTTTGTCACCAAAGTAAATGCTGGTGCCAATGCTGCCATCACCCAGTTCTTTTTTAATCCAGATGCGTACTTTTACTTTGTAGAACGTATTCAAAAGCAAGGTGTGAATATTCCTGTTGCGCCTGGCATTATGCCGATTACCAATGCCAGCAATTTAATTCGCTTTGCAGATGGTACAGGTGCAGAAATTCCACGCTGGATTCGCAAGCAATTGGCCACTTATGGTGATGACACAGCTTCAATCAAAGCCTTTGGTCATGAAGTGATTATTAAACTGTGCGAGCGCCTGATTGCAGGTGGTGCACCAAGTTTGCATTTTTACACCATGAACAACACCGAACCGACTCGTCAATTAGTGACAGATCTTGGTTTGGCTTAAGCTGTATTTTTCATATTTTATTGACTTGAACGAGTAATCCCTATGCCCCGTTTTTATATTGAGGCTGAATTAGCAGTAGATACGCAAGTTGAACTGACTGAAACAGTATTTCATCACTGGGTGAAAGTACTACGCGCACAAGTCGGTGAAACCGCCACCTTGTTCAATGGGCAAGGTGGTGAATATGAAGTGGAACTGGTTGAAGTTACCAAAAAAACAGCGCAAGTGCAGATTAAAAGTTTTAATCCAGACAATCGCATCCCAAGCTTTAGCGCCTTATTAGGACAAGTAATGAGCAAAGGCGATCGTATGGATTATGCGATTCAAAAAGCGGTAGAGCTTGGCGTGACTAACATTCAGTTGCTCACCTCTGAACGCTGTGAAATGCGCTTAAAATATGACCGCGATCAAAAAAAATTAGATCATTGGCAAAGCATTGCCATTGCAGCCTGTGAACAATGTGGCATGAATATCGTACCGAAAATTTTAGCCCCACTACGTTTAGAGGACTGGCTGAATAGCGACCTTCCTGCCACCAAACTAGTGTTAGCACCGAATAAAGATCAAGTAGATGTACTAAACAATGCCAGTAAAGATTTAGCTTTATTAATTGGGCCTGAAGGTGGTTTAAGCGAAGCAGAAATTAGTGCTGCCAATGCCGTTGGCTTTCAAAACTGGTGTATTGGCTCTCGGGTATTACGCACTGAAACCGCCCCTGTGGTTGCTTTAGCTATCTTAAATTATCGCTTGGCTGAGTAATTTATCCGTTTTTACAGAAATCGATTGCCAATAACATTGCAATTTATAAAGTACAGGATTAATCTCGAACAATATATTAAAAAATTTGCATAAAATTTAAACACAAAACAGCAATATTTTATGCATGAACGTGATGTTATTTAAGAAAATATAAATGTTGGAATCATTTAACTAGATTTTGGGGAAGTATGTCAGACGCTCAAGATGAATTGTTGCAGCAATACTTAGATGCTGCGCAAATCACCAATACCATTCGGCTTATTCGATTCTTTTTGGTCAGCATCCTGATTGTTTGCCTGTATGTGTTTTTTATTTATCAAATTTCTTTCTCACATTCATCACCCTACCTCAATATCTGGTTTATTCTCACTGAACTGACCATTGGTTCGTGTTTACTGCTCACAGCAGTTCACTTTAAAGCGGGACAATATCAACTCCAACAAGCACATCGTTGGTTAAAATTGGTGTGTTTCTTGATCGGAACAGCAATCGCGGTTGGGGTAAGTTTACTGTATTACTTTTTACCTCAGCAAAACCCTGAACTGAGCAACTATGAAGCGATTATTTTAGCGGCCTTATTAATTATTGTGAGTCAAACCTTTGCCCTCACCTTTTTAACGCAGCGCTTGAGTTATTTTTGCTGGGTATTCATTCCAGTGATTACACCCTATATTGTCGCACAGTTTTTAGTTCACTCCGAAACTTCCGCTTTCTTTTTTCTCGCGACAAATTTTGCCTTAATTACCTTACTGATTTGTGCCAATACTTCAATGCACATGCATCGTCGTTTATCGAGCGTCTATTTTAAGAACGACCAACTCAAAAAAGCCGCAGAGCAACAAGTCGGCTGGACAGATCAACTCTGCCAACAATTACAAGTTGAAATGAACAAGTCCAAAGATATTGAACTTCAACTGCAATTTAACAATCAAATGCTAGAACAAAAAGTAAGAGAACGTACCTTTGACTTAGAACAAACGCACCAAGATTTAATCAATCAACAACATAGTTTAATTTTAGCGCATGAAGCCGCAGGTCTAAAAGCATGGGACTGGAATATACGGCAACGCAGTATTGTCTTTGGTAGTGGCGCACAGCAAACTCGTTTAGAGAATACCAAACAGCATCGGAATAAATTACAGCAACTGATTCACCCTGATGATATTCCGCACTTTCACCAAACCATGAAACAACATTTACGGGGTCTAACTGAACGCTATCAAGCCACATATCGCGTACAACATAGTTCAGGTCAATGGTATTGGGTGCATGATATTGGTCGGGTGATTGAGCGTGATCCTGTCACCAATAAACCTTTGCGCATGGTGGGGATTCGCCGTGACATTCACCAAGAACGAATTGGACAAGAGCGCTTAAAACTCACTGCCAGCGTACTTGAACAGGCAGCCGAAGGTATTTTTATTTTAGATGAAAACTTACGTTATATTGAAGCCAACCCATTCTATGCTCAAATGAGCGGATTTAAACGCGACCATATTTTAGGCAAATATCTGTTTGATTTAGTCAAATCCAACAAAGCAAATCCACGCATGACACAAGAGGAAATTGTTCAACAATTACTCAGCAAGGGTGAATATCATACTGAAAGGAATATAAAATTCCGCTCAGGAAAAGAATTAGAAGTTCGTATGCATATCAATGCAGTCAAAGATGAGCAAAACCGTATTATTAATTATATTGGAATTGTGTCTGATTTAACCGAACATAAACTACAAGAACAGCGTTTATCCTATTTAGAAAATTATGATGCGCTGACCGATCTCCCCAATCGTTTTTATTATAATTATCAACTACATCAATATCTTATTTCACAGCAAGATTCATTGCAGCAATTGGCGGTCATTCGACTCAATATTGACCGTTTCAGACCTTTAAACGAATATTTAAGCAATAATGGTGGAGATGAATTACTCCGCCAAGTGGCGCAGCGTTTACGTATCACCAATGCCGAAGCGCTGTTTGTTGCACACTTAAATGGCGATGATTTTGCAATTGTTTATGAAATTTCTCATATTCGCCCTTCAATCGAAGAGCACTGTGAACGTATCACCAAAGCCTTTAATTTGCCGTTTAATGTACAGGGACAAGAACATATTATTACCCTATCGATGGGGGTTTCCCTCTATCCTGAACATGGACGCCAGTTGGATTATCTAAATAATTGTGCTGAACAAGCCTTGTCTGAGGCTAAGCGTTTAGGTGGCAATACCATTAAATATTACACTTTAGACAACACCAAACTGCTAGAGCAGGATGTACATTTAGAGCGTGACTTACGCCAAGCCATTAAAAATGATGAATTAATTGTATATTATCAACCTAAAATTGATTTCCATAATTATCAGGTGATCGGGTTTGAAGCATTGGTGCGCTGGCAGCATCCAACCAAAGGCATTATTCCACCCAACCTATTTATTCCTATTGCGGAACAAACCAGTTTAATTTCCGATATTGGTCGGGTTGTAATTCAACAAACTGCCAAGCAAATTCGTGAATGGAATCTGTTAGGTTTTGATCATATCCAAGTATCGGTTAATGTAGTTGCACAACAACTGCAACGTGGTCAATTGCTGCAAGATTTAGATGATGCGATTAATACCTATCAAATTTCAGGTGCAAGCTTAGAATTAGAAATTACCGAATCCTCTTTAGTGGAAAACTCCACAACCGTGAAGTCTTTATTAGATGAAATTAAACAACGTGATATTCATATCGCCTTAGATGATTTTGGTACAGGCTATTCTTCACTTTCTTACTTAACAGACTTCCCAATTGACAGTTTAAAAATAGACCGTAGCTTTGTTTCTAAAATTGGGAATACCAAACAAGAAGCCATTGTTAGTGCCATGATTGCTATGGGCAAAGCCATGGGCATGAGTGTGGTGGCTGAAGGGATTGAAACTGAGCAACAACTGCAATATTTGCAGAATTTAAATTGTGATATTGCGCAGGGGTATTTATTCTCTAGGCCTTTGCCTGAAAGTGAAGCGACCCAATTTCTAAAAGCCAATTTAGTATCGCGCGCTTATCGCTCCTTAATCTGAAACTAGACCCAAAAGCTCTAAGTTTGTTCTAAAAATAAACAGTGACGTCTGTGCTAAGGGGGCAAGTAATGGTATATTCGATAAGATTCATAAAAAAACCACCAGCATCGCTGGCCAACTTGTCACACACGAGATTCAGATGGACGATCAATCATTAAAACAGCAGGCACTTTACTATCACGAATTTCCAACACCAGGAAAAATCAGCGTTACTCCAAGTAAGCAGCTGGTCAACCAACGTGACTTAGCGCTCGCTTACTCACCAGGTGTCGCAGCACCATGTTTAGAGATTGAACGTGATCCTTCAACAGCTGCACTTTATACCGCTCGCGGTAACTTGGTTGCTGTCGTTAGTAACGGTACAGCAGTATTAGGTTTAGGTAATATCGGTCCTTTGGCGTCTAAACCTGTGATGGAAGGTAAAGGCGTACTCTTTAAAAAGTTTGCTGGTGTCGATGTATTTGACATCGAAATTGCTGAAAATGATCCAGACAAAATTGTAGATATTGTTGCAGCATTAGAACCAACTTTTGGTGGTATCAACCTTGAAGACATCAAGGCGCCAGAATGTTTCTACATTGAGCAAAAACTTCGTGAACGCATGAATATTCCTGTGTTCCACGATGACCAACACGGTACGTCAATCATTGTAGGTTCTGCCCTACTCAATGCCTTGTTACTTAACGGCAAGAAAATTGAAGAAATCAAAATCGTTGCTTCAGGTGCAGGTGCAGCCGCACTGTCTTGTTTAGACCTGTTATGTGCATTGGGCGCGAAAAAAGAAAATATCATTGTTGCGGATTCGCGTGGTCTAATCACCACCAAACGTGAAGGTTTGGATGACTCGAAAAAACGCTATATGCAAGACATTGAAGGAACGCAACTTGCTGATGTAATTAGCGGTGCGGATATGTTCCTTGGTCTTTCTGCAGCGGGTATCTTGACCAAAGCTATGGTCAAAGAAATGGCTGAAAATCCAATTATCTTTGCTTTGGCTAACCCAGACCCAGAAATCTTGCCTGAACATGCGCATGAAGTACGTCCAGATGTGATTATGGCAACAGGTCGTTCGGATTATCCGAACCAAGTTAACAACGCACTTTGCTTCCCGTATATTTTCCGTGGTGCATTAGATGTTGGCGCAACTACCATCAACGAAGAAATGAAAATTGCTTGTGTACACGCAATTGCACGCATGGCACACATTGAAGCAGATGCAGCAACTTATGGTGAAAAATCTGCATCATTTGGTCGTGACTATTTAATTCCACGCCCACTTGATCAGCGTTTAATTCTTGAAATTGCACCTGCAGTTGCTCAAGCGGCAATGGATTCAGGTGTAGCAAGTCGCCCAATTCAAGACTTCTCTGCATACCGTCAGCGTTTGTCTGAGTTTGTATATAACTCGGCATTTATGATGAAGCCTATTTTTGCTCAAGCAAAAACTGACCCTAAGCGTATTGCTTATGCAGAAGGTGAAGACTTACGCGTACTTCGTGCAGTACAAATTGCAGTGGATGAAGGCTTGGCTAAACCAATCCTTGTAGGTCGTACCTCAGTAATTGAAGCGAACATCAAAAAGTTAGGTTTACGTCTTGAACATGGCGTGAATATGGAAATAGTAGACCAGGAAAACAACCCTAACTACGAAAAATTTGCAGATGATTACTACACCATCATGCAGCGTAAAGGCGTTACACCTGAATACGCGCAGCGTGAAGCACGTCGTCGCTCTACCCTCATTGCAGCAATGTTAGTGAAGCATGGTTTAGCCGATGGTATGTTATGTGGTACTTATTCAAGCTACGACATTCACCTTGATTTCGTAAAAAATGTGATTGGTCTAAAAGAAGGTCGTACTAACTTCTTTACCCTTAACGCATTGATGCTTGAAGATCGCAACTTGTTCATTGCCGACACTTATGTCAACACAAACCCAACTGCTGAACAGTTGGCTGAAATGACACTTTTAGCGGCTGAAGAAGTACGCCGTTTTGGTATGACACCACGCGTTGCTCTACTTTCTCACTCAAGTTTTGGTTCTGACCAACAAGACTCTAGCGCACAAAAAATGCGTAAAGTCTTTGAAATCTTGAGTGAGATTGCACCTGAGCTTGAAGTTGAAGGTGAAATGCACGGTGATGCAGCATTAGACGAAAATATCCGTCATTTTGCTTTCCCGAACTCACGCTTCAAAGGTTCTGCAAACTTGTTGATTATGCCGAACTTAGATGCTGCCAATATTTCATTTAACTTGTTGAAATCGACTTCAGGTAACAATGTTACGATTGGCCCTATCTTGTTAGGTGCAGCAAAACCTGTACATATTTTGACTCCGACTGCAACGACACGTCGTGTTGTGAATATGACTGCCCTCACTGTTGCTGAAATTCAACAAACAGCACAAGTTAAAGCATAAACCTATATTTCTGAGTGACTGACTCAGAATTATAGACTTGAGAAAACCTCTATTTTGTAGCATGATTGCTTGAAGAATAGAGGTTTTTTCATGCAAGTTTATTTAGTAGGCGGTGCAGTTCGAGATCACTTACTCGGGCATCCCTATCACGAAAAAGATTATGTTGTCGTTGGTGCAACGCCCGAACAACTTTTGGCTCAAGGCTTTCAACCTGTGGGCAAAGACTTCCCTGTTTTTCTTCATCCTGAAACTAAAGATGAATATGCACTTGCTCGTACAGAGCGCAAATCTGGACACGGTTATCACGGTTTTGAATTTCATACCGACCCAAGCGTGACCTTAGAAGAAGATTTAATCCGTCGTGATTTAACCATTAACGCCATGGCAATGGATAGTGATGGCAATGTCTACGACCCTTACGGTGGACAGCAAGATCTGTGCAATAAAGTGCTGCGCCATGTTTCCAATGCTTTTGTAGAAGACCCGTTACGGGTGCTGCGTATTGCTCGTTTTGCAGCACGTTATCATGCTTTAGGCTTTGTGGTTGCACCTGAAACCTTGTTATTAATGCAAGAGTTGGCAGAATCTGGTGAGTTACATGCGCTGACACCTGAACGCGTATGGAAAGAAACTTCACGTGCCTTAATGGAAGCACGTGCCGATGTTTATTTTGAAACATTGCGTGCCTGTGGTGCTTTAAAAGTTTTATTTCCTGAATTAGATGCTTTATTCGGTATTCCACAGCGTCCTGAATATCACCCTGAAATTGACAGTGGTGTGCACACCATGATGTCACTACAACAAGCCTGTCGTGCCAATTACTCACTCGATGTACGCTTTGCAGTGTTATTGCATGATTTAGGCAAGGCCTTGACCCCTGCCGATGAATTACCACGGCACATTATGCATGAAGAACGTGGGATTCGACCTGTAACGGAAGTGTGTGAACGCCTGCGCGTACCGACCAATACCAAACAACTTGCACTTGCTGTATGTAAAGAGCATTTAAAATGCCACCAAGCATTGAGCTTAAAGCCTGGCACGTTATGGCGCTTATTACAGCGTTTGGATGTCTTGCGTCGTCCTGAGCGTGTAGAAGCCTTTGTACAAGCCTGTGAATGTGACTCTCGTGGGCGTTTAGGTTTGGAAGATCGTGACTATCCGCAAGCGAGCTATATTTTGGAAGCGATTCAAGTGGTACGCAGCATTAAGGCGCAAGACTTACCTGCCGATGTCCAAGGCCCCGATATTGGTGAAATGCTGATTGAACGACGCATTAAAGCGATTGAGCAATTAAAGGCACGTCACTTGGCTGCTACTGCTTAGGCTATTTAAGTCTATAGAACGTCATTACATGCGTTCTTTGATCTATCATTCTTAACCTATTTAAGTCAGCCTAAATTTCTGATCGAAAAGCCGTAATCTTCTAAAATATAGAAGCTACGGCTTTTTAGCTCAAATAAATCCTTCTTGAAATAAGAAACTGTCTTTTGCTTTTAGGCAAGCTGCGCAGGAAAGCTAATCACTTGCTCTAAACGCATCTGCTCAGTTGCAATCATCAATAAGCGATCTATGCCCAAGGCGATACCTGAACATTCAGGCATGTTCGGCAACGCAGCCAATAAATATTCATCAATTGGCATCACATGTAAACCAAGTTGTGCGCGTTCTGCATTATCGGCTTCAAAACGAGAACGCAGCACAGTAGCATCAATCAATTCATCATAGGCATTGGCAAGCTCTAAACCTTCGATATATAGCTCAAAACGGGCTGCGACCAATTCCCCATCATCATCTGTTCTGGTTTTAGCCAAAGATGCTAATTCAGGTGGAAAATCGGTTAAAAATACAGGAGCATCAAAGCCCAAACTTGGTTCTACAAAATGTGAAAACAATAGGTCGATGTAGCCTAGACGGTCATCACCCAAATCCAGATGCAAACCCACACGATGACAGCAGTCTTTCAATTGTTGCAGACTTGCCTGTAAAGGATTTAAATCCAAACGATCCATAAATGCGTGTTTATAACTCAACACTGTTGGACGTACTTCGCCAAAGCGTTGTTTTAACGTCAGATTAAGTAAATCTGTCACCTCAAACATAAGCTCTTTCAGGCTAAATTCGGGACGATACCATTCCAATATGGTAAATTCGCTGTTGTGTTTACGTCCATGCTCATCATCACGAAAGACTTTACAAATTTGATAAATAGCACCACTACCACTGGCCAATAAACGCTTCATGGCAAATTCAGGTGAGGTCTGTAAATAGTGCGTATGCAATTTGCCCTGCACATGGCGCTGTGCTTGCACTGAAGCCAAATGCACATCTGTCACTCCTGCCTGTGACAAAATTGGCGTTTCAACTTCAAGTACTTCACGTTCCGCAAAAAAATGGCGTATTTGTGCATACAATTGTGCACGTGCGCGCATGCTGTTTAAGTCGCAAGTTGGTTGATATTGGAGATTTGAACTCATGCTTGCGGGCCTCCGTGTGCTGCCCATTCACGACGCAGAGGATAGGTTTTTCTTAAATGATCAAAAGCCTGCTGCTCAACTTTGCCCGCTTTGACACAGGCACGTAAATTGGCATCATCCTGTGCAATATCATAAATTTGACTTAAATGTGCATGCAGACTATTTTTCAAATCTTGGGTTTTGAAATATTGCGCGCAGCTTGGCAATTGAGTTTCAAATTGTTTTGTGGCATCTAAACCAAAATTTTCACAAAAAGCCTGATAAATCATTTGTGTGCCGCGTGCCTTGCCTTCTAGGCTATACCCTGCAATATGCGGGGTTGCCAAAGCAAGCAAATCTAATAATTCTGCAGAGATTTCAGGTTCATATTCAAAAACATCTAATACCACTAAACGCTGAGTATGTTGAATATCCTGCATTAAAGCCGCTTCTTCTACCACTGGCCCACGCGCTGAATTAATCAGAATGGCTTGAGGCTTCATACATGCCAAACGCGCTGCATTAATTAAATGATGAGTAGGATGTTCACCAGTTTCTGTTAATGGCACATGAATGGAAATTGCATCTGCCTGTTGTAATAGTGCATCTAAGTCACATTGCTGCACATTGGGCAACTGCACAAATGGATCGTATGCGATGACATCCCAACCTAATAATTGTGCCATTTTGACCAAGCGCGAGCCGACATTGCCCAGTCCAATAATGCCAAGTTTAAAGTTTTGATTGGCATGTAGTAATTCAGGCTCGAGATGAAGCAATGCGGTAATCACATACTCACTCACCGCCTGCGCATTACAACCTGCCGCATTTGACCATGCAATGCCCTGCTGCTCGATGGCTGGGATATCAAGGTGGTCTGTGCCAATGGTCGCGCTGCCAATAAATTGAAGCGCGGTCTGTTGAATCAATGCTGCATTCACTTGGGTGACGGAACGAACTAGCAGCGCATCAGCATCTTGCACATCTTGATGCGTTAGACGGCGTCCAGCCTTGTGCTCTATTTCTGCCAAATCTGCAAAGAAATAATCGGTATATGCCAGATTTTCATCTGCAATGATTTTCATAACGCCATCCCATGTGTGTTTGCTTGTTTATGATAGCTTGAGTTGTCTAGGATGACTATGATTGTTGAGATTAATGCAGAATTGTTGAACAGCAAGCCGACGATTCATTTAGGTGGAAACATGCACGTCTATATAAAAGTTGCATATTCACAGCAAAAAAATCAGCCACCCGAAGGTGGCTGACTGCTATAGATTAAGCGAGTTAAATCTTAACCAATAAATTTACGCGCATTGCGGAACATACGTAACCATGCACCATCTTCAGTCCATTCTTCAGGTTTCCAAGAATGTTGAAGCGCACGGAAATTACGTTCAGGGTGCGGCATCATAATTGTTGCACGACCATCTTTTGAAGTTACGCCTGAAATACCTTCTGGCGAACCATTCGGGTTCATTGGATAATGTTGAGTCGCATTTCCGTGGCTATCGACATAACGTAAAATCACTTGGTTGCCTGCGTTCAAGGCTGCCAAATTAGCTTCTGGTGCAACGACGCGACCTTCACCATGTGCCACTGCGATTGGTAAAATCGAGCCTTCCATATCTTGCAATAATACAGAGTTTGATTTTTCCACACGGACGTTAACGCTACGCGCTTCAAACACTTCTGAAGTATTGCGATGGAAACGTGGCCACGCTTCTGCACCTGGAATGAGTGGTGCTAATTGTGACAACATTTGACAACCGTTACAGATACCCAGTGAGAACGTTTCTTGACGGTTAAAGAATTTCTCAAACTGGTCGCGTAATTTCGGGTTGAACAAGACTGACTTCGCCCAGCCACCGCCAGCACCTAATACGTCACCGTAAGAGAAACCACCACACGCCACTAAGCCTTCAAAGTCGTCTAAATCGACACGCCCTGCAAGCAAGTCGCTCATGTGTACGTCAACGGTGTTAAAGCCGACTTTGTCAAATGCTGCCGCCATTTCTACATGACCGTTTACACCCTGTTCACGTAAAATCACCATATTAGGACGACGTGTATTGATGTACGGCGCTTCAACTGGCTCATTTAAGTCGAATGTCGGTTGAGCAATCAAACCTTTGTGGTTCTTATCTGTAATCAAGGCAAATTCTTGATCAGCAGTTTCTGAGTTGTCACGTAAACGCTGGATTTGGTGAGATACTTCACTCCAAGCCGCTTGCAAATCGGCACGTTCAAGCACCAAGCCATTTACAGCAAGTTGATCTGTGTTATTGACTGTACCGACTACCGAAATTGCATCTTTCAGAGTAGATGCAGCAACTTCAGTAGCTAAGTTAGCCCAGTCTGCTTTAGAGATTTGTAGTACTGCACCAATTTCTTCAGCAAACAATGCCGCAACAGATTGATCTTCTAACGCCACACCTAAACGTGAAGCGAACATCATTTCTGTTACAGTTGCCAATAAACCACCATCACCAATGTCGTGATAAGCTTGAATCAAGCCACGGTTATTCCAGTCTTGTACCAAAGCAAAGAATGCTTTGAATTCGTCAAAGTTATCGACATCTGGTGTTACTGAACCAATAGCTTTATACACTTGCGCTAAAATTGAACCGCCTAAACGGAACTGACCTTTAGACAAGTCAATACGTACCAATACTGAATCGGTATTTTTCAATTCAGGGGTTAGTGTTTTACGTACATCGGTCACTGGTGCAAATGCAGTAATTACACCTGACATTGGTGAAGTTACAGATTTATCAATACCTTCGTCATTCCAAGTGGTACGCATAGACAATGAGTCTTTACCTACTGGAATTGCAATTCCTAGCGCAGGACACATTTCCATACCAATGGCTTTTACACCTTCAAACAAAGCTTGGTCTTCGCCTTTTTGACCTGCTGCTGCCATCCAGTTTGCAGATAATTTAATGTCGCTGATCTGGTCAATTTTGGCTGACATGATATTGGAAATAGATTCTGCCACTGCCAAACGCGCAGATGCTGCAGGGTTTAATAAAGCTACAGGTGGACGTTCACCCATCGCCATTGCTTCACCTGTAAAGCCTTGCAAGCTGGTAGTGGTTACTGCTGCATCTGCAACAGGCACCTGCCATGGGCCAACCAACTGATCACGTGCAACCATACCTGTAATTGAACGGTCACCAATCGTGATTAGGAATGATTTAGAAGCAACAGTTGGATTCTTGATGACACGGTAAATCGCATCTTTCAGATCAGTAACTTGAGCTGCATCAAAATCATCACCTTGACGCTCAATGCTTTCATAAGAACGGCTCATGCGTGGCGTACCACCTAACAAGACCTGCATTGGCATATCTACAGCTTTGTTATTGAACAGTGGATCTTCAACCGTTAAATGACGCGCTTCTGTCGCTTCACCCAATACTGCAAACGGACAACGCTCACGCGCACAGATTGATTCAAATAATTCTAAAGAACTTGGACGGATGGCCAATACATAACGCTCTTGCGCTTCGTTTGACCAAATTTCCATTGGTGACATGCCTGGTTCTAAAGATGGAATCTTACGCAAATCAAGTACAGCACCTAGTTCGTGATCATTCACCAACTCAGGCATTGCGTTCGAAATACCACCTGCACCCACGTCATGCACTGATACGATTGGGTTAGCATCTTCCAAACGCCAGCATGTATCAATCACTTCTTGGCAACGGCGTTCCATTTCTGGGTTTTCACGTTGTACTGAAGCGAAGTCAAGATTTTCACCCATGGTTCCGCTATCTACAGAAGATGCAGCGCCACCGCCTAAACCGATCAACATCGCAGGGCCGCCTAAAACGATTAATAAATCGCCTGGCTGAATTGGGTCTTTTTCGACATGGTCTGGACGAATGTTGCCGTAACCACCTGCAATCATGATTGGTTTATGGAAGCCTTTTACTTCACCATTCACGTTTTGCTCGAAAGTACGGAAGTAACCATTTAACGCAGGACGACCAAATTCGTTGTTAAACGCTGCACCGCCCAATGGGCCTTCAATCATAATTTGTAATGGCGATGCCATACGTGAAGGCTTGCCATAGTTTTCTTCCCAAGGCTGTTCAAAACCAGGAATATTTAAATTCGATACTGTAAAGCCTGTTAAACCTGCTTTTGGTTTACCACCACGACCTGTCGCGCCTTCATCACGGATTTCACCACCCGAACCTGTCGCAGCACCTGCAAATGGTGCAATTGCAGTTGGGTGGTTGTGTGTTTCCACTTTCATAAGAATGTGGGCAGCTTGGCTCTTATATTTATAAACGTAGTGACCTGTTGCAGCATCTTTTTTCGGATAGAAACGCTGCGTATCAAAACCAACAATCACCGAAGCGTTGTCTTTGTAAGCCGACAATACGTCTGTTGGTGATTCTTTATAAGTATTTTTGATCATTTGGAACAATGACAATGGCTGTACTTCGCCATCAATTGTCCATTCAGAACCAAAGATTTTGTGACGGCAGTGCTCAGAGTTGGCTTGTGCAAACATCATCAATTCAATGTCATGCGGATTACGGCCTAACTTGATAAATGCTTCGGTTAAATAATCAATTTCTTCATCAGACAAGGCAAAACCAAACTCACTGTTGGCTTTTACCAATGCCGCTTTGCCTTCACCCAAAATATCAATGCTATTTAAAGGTTTTGGTTCAGTTTCAACAAATAACGCTGCAGCATCGTTAATGTGGTTAAACACACTTTCGGTCATGCGGTCATGCAATACTTGTTTTACTTCGTTTGAAACGTCTGTAATACCTTTTAAGGTAAACAAAACACCGCGTTCTAGGCGGTGTACAGGCGTATTACAGTTGGCAAAAATATCGGTTGCTTTTGATGACCAAGGAGAAATTGTGCCCACACGTGGTGTCACTAAAATTTGAACTTCATCACTTGCAGCTTGGCGTAATTCAAAAGATGCACCATCGTTTAAAAGCTGTAAAGCAGATTGCTGTTGTTGCTCGTCGAGCGCTTGGTCAAATAAATAAACCCATTGGCTATCGAAAGATTGAACAGAACTCATTGACGCTAAACGGTTTAAGAGTTGAGTTTTCTTAAAAGATGAATGTGCAGGTGCACCGGCAACGATAAACATGCTGATTTTGGCTCCACGGGCTGATCTTTTGGACCATGCCACAATGTGACTTGAAGAGAGCGCATATTCTACTGTGAAATGCCATAATCAGCTAGATGGAAAATGGTTTTCTTGGCGCGTTTCGGCAGTAAAACTTCCGAATGTTGATTTAAAGCCTCTATTTCAGATCAATGTATTCAAGATTCGTGCTTTAAATTGCACAAAGCACTATCACTGTGGAAATTACTGAATGATTGATGCTGTTTTTATTTTCTATGCCATCTGTTTACACACAGATGCTCTAAAGATCAGGACATGACGCTCAACTTCCGCCTTGCTCAATATCAACTAATCAAAGCACCTCAAATTCAATACGTCGATTTTTCTTACGTCCTTCTAGCGTTGTATTGTCTGCGACAGGCTGATTAGAACCTTGACCTTCGGTGCTTAAATGCGTTGCCGTAATACCTTTATCGACCAAGTAATTTTTTACCACTTCTGCACGTGATTGGCTTAACACTATATTTTTATGCGCATCGCCCGAACTGTCTGTATGTCCAACAATTTTCACTTTTTTGGTGCCAACTTGCTTCAATGCCACAACCATTTCATCCAGAATTTTTTGACCTGCATCAGTTAAAATCGCACTACCCGATTCAAACTCAATAATCCTGTTTTTGAGCGTAGCATCCAGCATCTTTTGTTCATACTGATTCCCTGAAAGCTGCGTGTTTAAACGATAAGGCTGCTGTACCAAAGCCTGAAAGTTTGCTGTCGTAGCTTGAATTTGATGAGCAGCACTCACCTTTCCTATCAAATCAATTTGAGTCCCTTTCACACGTAACTGCCCTTGAGAAATCTTTTTTAAATCCGCTGTAATCATACGCGAAACTGAGTCATCCCAACCATTCGGTGCAGCAACTGCACGGACTTGAATTTTATCTAACACCTGCGATTCACCATACACAGCTTGCATTTTCGCCAAAATGGCTTGTTTACTTGCTTCGTTTGGCACCACACCTTCTATAACAATGGGCGCTGCATAGATCAAATGACTTTGGACTAAAAAACACAAGCCAATAAGTAGACTTACGCGAATACGTTTTTGATTATTTTTCATATTTATTCATCTAAAAAAGTTTGTCTAAACAGCTTTAATGCTTGGTTAAGATTTAACTGCCGCTGACAAAGTAATTGTTCCAATGTTGCAAGACCTGCATTTTGTTCTAAATAAGCATCAATCCAAGTGGCTTGAATTAAAGAAACCCAATGTTCACCCTGCATATTTTGAATAAATAGATCGCGCAGCGTCATGACATCAGCCCCCTGAAAATCAATGATCAAAATGGGTGCCTCAAAATGTAGTATCCCCAGCAAAATTTCAGTATGATGCGCGCCTAAAAACCGCCCGATCATGCCCATCCAAAATGCTGCGATTTCAAAGCAATATCGCGGATGATTCAGCGGTAAAATCATCACTTTGTTTAAACGACGAGTGCCATTTTTGAGGACGGGTTGCAGTAAAAGTCCCAACCCAATCACACTCTGAGCCAAGTCATTGACACTGATTTTCATTAATTGTGCCAATGAATGCGTGCTGTGTTTTTCATAAAAGTCTTGGTATTCTTCTGCACTCAAAAGTTGAACCCTATTCGGCAATTGATTCAACAGTTCAAATGACATATTGGGATCACGGATATTGCTTAAGACCTGATTGCGTTGCAATAAATCAGTCCAAATAGCTTTGTAAAAAAACGGCACAAATAATAACTTTTGACTCGGCTGTTCGACCTCAAACAACTGCCCCAGTAGCATTGGAAATGCCCGCCCCGAGCTATCTTGACTCGCCTTTAAATTAACAGCTAAAAACATTGGTTCTGCTGGATGGGCAATCAAAAAATCTAAAGCAGGCAAAGTTGCATAACGCTGTTTAAAATCTGCGCTCTGCATGGCATGTTCCAGTGCATTACTAATCCACTGATCGAGCTGCTGAATGAGTTCCGATTGCCCTTTAGACTTTATAAAATCACCACGGGCAGGTATTTTTCCATAATATAAAGGTACGGTTTTTACTGCTTGCATACCCACCACGCCTTTTGCCAAGTGTTATTTCTCTTGATCATTGCGGAACGCCTCCCACTTGTGCAGACATTGTAGTTTTAGACTGCGTAGCCGCTGTTTGTGCGGGACTCATTGCTGTCGTTTGTGCAGCAACCACAAGAAGTGCTTTGGTCGTGGTGACTTGATCGACCAACTGCAACCCCACATAACCACGACTTGAACCAATATTGCCCGAGCTATGTCCGCTAATGAGTCGGAAATTCACTTTTAAAGATAAAGATGGTTCCGTTTTACTGACCCAAGTCATTTCAAAGTGACCGTTTTGCTCTTTGCGCTGTGCAGCATCAATTAAACGGTTAATGCCATATTCGCCCGGTGCTTCAAAAATAGTATGCGACTGACCGTTTAAATCGACTGCACTAATACGCACGCCGGGAATTGCGCCTGGATTGGGCCACACAAAGTTGACCCATTGTTGAATTCCATTTTCAAACTGCATTCGCTGACCATCAATATCGATGCTATACGATAAAAATTGTGGGTGCTGTAATGGATAAAATTGGAAATTGGATTGATTTGAAACAGCAGATGTTGCAGGCTGATCTAAACGTCCTGTTGCCATACCATGAATTGGCGCAACATATCGCGGAAATGCCATCACAAACTGAGGATTTAAATTTAAGCCTAAATCTTTCCATGTTTTTGAAGTTAAGACATAACCACGACGAATCAACAACGGATCTAAAGTGTCTTTGACAAAGCCAGCAATACTTCCTGTTTCACCAAAAATTTGTCCCATTTCCTGACTGGTTGCCTGTAAAGTCCCCCCTGAATGAAATGGATATTTCTGACCTAAATGTGTTGCAAACGGTTGATAGGCTTGAATACGCCATAATTTATTAATTTCATCTTGTGTCGGTACAATTAAACTTGCAAAAGATTGAGTTAGCGGTGTCATCAACAGTTTTTGTAATAATTGTTGGTCAGCCTCTTTTAAACCCACCATCATTTTTTCATCGACATATTTTTGCGTTGTATTAAAGACCGAGTTTTGATCATGGATGGTTTTTTTGAACAATGCCATTGCACTTGGTCCAATTTCCCCTGCCGTTTGAAGATCATTTAACTTGCTGCGCACCTGTGCAAGGTTGTTCATATACACATCAAACAGAGATTGATCCTGTAAATCGTCACGTTTACGCAGCAGTTGATAAAACATTTGGTATTCTTGAGAAATCGCACCTTGCGCTTTTAGGGTCGCCTGTGCTGCAGCTTTGTCATTAGACTGACGCAGCACTTTGTCTTTAAACCACGCCATAAATCCTTGTTCAGGCACAGCAAGTTCAGCTTGCACAATTGGATTATCCCAATTGGTTTCCACTGCAATACGTTGCAATAACTTACGAATTGGCGAGTTTTGCGGCTCTCCCAACAGATCAAGCTGTTTCACTTGCTGATTGAACTGATCTGTTTTTGCATAATGGATGCCATTTAGAAATTTCTTCCATTCACTCACATATTCTTGCTGATACAAGCTCAGCAATTGTTTACGGATTTGTTCAGGACTTCCTGAAAAAGTTAGATCATCCGACTGATGACTATTGAGCACCCAATCTTTGCTGTCCGTTGGCTGATTGGCTACCTGATCAATGGCTTGTTCGACATATTCATTCCACGCCTGCTGCGTAAAAATACCAGGCAAAGCATGACTGCCTAAAACAATGCGACTGTGTTGCTCCCCCACAATTTGACTGACCGTAAGTGCAGGAAAACGTACTGCTGCACGCATTTTTATTTCGTTATATACCCGATCTCGTGCAGGCATTCCCTGAATGACCGACAACAGCACTTGACGAGTTTGATCGACCATTTGTGCATCGCTTTCCAGTACAGGAAAATCGTCCTGATGAGCGAGTGTCATGGCATAAGACAGGATTTTTTCTGCCTGCTGAATCATGTCCGTACGTGGCATTTCTCCACGATGGGCATCCAACCAAGTGCGCCAAAAACGTGAAATCTGATCACTTAAATGACTGCTCTCCCGATATTCAGGATTCGTCAGCATTAAATAAGTCTTTAACGCATTATAAGCATCTTGCGGATTTTGCACGGAAGGCTCTAAATATGGTTGAGTTTTCGCAACTTGCTGCGTTTTTGCATGTATATGATGCGCTTTGAGTGTTGCCGCATCTTGTTGGACACGCTGTAAGTATTGCGCGATATTTTGCTGGGTTGGCAACAATACAATCTGCTGAACGCCTTTTAGATATTCAACTTTGAGCTGTTCGCGTAACTGCTTGCCCTGATATAAGCCAAAACTGAACTTAAGTGGACGTTGTTCGGAAAACCCATCCAACTGTTGCAGACGTGCTTGTAAAATTAATAAGCTTTCGAGTTGTGTGGATAAAACCTGCCCAGAAGTTTTTTCCAAACGTACAACTTGATCTAAATCTGCCTGAACATCGGCAATGAGTTGTTGATTATGACGATATGACCACACCCAAACACTGAGCAACAATCCAACACCAAGCAATGCAGCAGTAAATGCCATATAACGCTGACGTTTTTTCGCAGGATTAATATGTTGTTTCACCAAATGCTGATCTCGCAAAATCACATTGGAAAACAGACCTTGTAAAAAATAGCCATGATTTGGGGCAATCGAACTTTTTTCTTCGTCCTGAAAAGGACTTGCAATCTGCTGCAGTTGAAATTCTTGTGCGATACTTTCTGTCATCGGGCTTTCGATGCTGCCTTCCTGTAACGCACTGGTAAAGTAAAAACCTCGAAAAACAGGTTGGAATTGATACGGATTATCTTCAAATAAAGTCCCAATAAAACTTTTTAATGCTGGCTTTAAAGTTTTAAATTCCAATGGAAATGTCATGACACTCGGCGAAATATTTTGAGCATGACGGCGACTTAAATGTGTGGTGCTCACGCTTTTTAAGCCATCATATAAAATGTTGTAATGTTTCTCGAACAATGTCACGGCATGCTGCGATGAGTTTTGCTCATAAGGCAAAGTCGCGCCCCAAGCCTGATTATATTCTTGCGCTGCATAACAATTGAAAAACTCGGTAAACCCTGCAATTAAATCCATTTTGGAAAATACCAAATACACAGGAACCACAACTTCCAGTCTTTCGGTTAAATCCTGAATTCGGGCACGTAAATTTTTAGCAAGTTTCAACGAATGTTCGGGGCTTTGACTGATTAATTCAGCAATACTCACGATCACAATCAAGCCATTTACAGGGGCTTTGGCTCGGCTTTTTTTAAGAATATTTAAGAAGCCAAGCCATTCCGCATGATCTTCTGCATACACCGAATAACGTCCTGCTGTATCTAGCAAAACGCCTTGGGTAGAAAAAAACCAGTCACAACTTCGGGTGCCGCTTAAACCAGCTGACACCATTTTTTGATGAGTTTCTTCAAATGGAAACTTCAAGCCTGAGTTATAAATTGCAGAACTTTTACCTGCAGCAGGATTACCAATCACCATATACCAGGGCAATTCATATAAGGCAGCATTGCCCTTTTTATCGCCAAGTTTAGATTTACGAATCAACTGGATTGATTCTTTCACTTGTTGTTGAATTGATTGTAATTCTGCCTTGTCTTTATATTGGGTAGAAACAGCCTGATGGCTTTGTTCAATAGCATGGGCAAGTTTTTCACCTTGTTCCGCGTGCTGTTTGCGCTGGATGAGCCAATAAATAACATAGGCAATGACACTCAGCGCATAACTGACTACCAATATCCAAAATATTTTGCGGGGTAGCACTGAATATGTGGATAGCAAGGCAATGAATAAAGATAAAGCAATCATCGCTTTAGGATTACTCATGTACTGCCACAAATAAGCTAAAATAATATGCATGGAATTCTCTTATTATTGTTGTTCATTAATCAGCAAATGCTGCACATGCTCGCTCTGCGGGAATCTCAGAAAAAGTTTGGATGCATGCCTGTAAATTTTGTGTATAAACCAAAGCGGCTTGATGACTTGGGAGCAATGCTCCCAACATCAACCCAAATGGTTTGGCTAAGTTCAGGGTATTTCCGACAGCGGGTTTACAATATAAATAGTGATACGGCTCGACAGGACTTTCTGCGAAAAACTGTTCACATTTTTTCATTGCTTTACGATCCGTAGCATCTTCAAGCATGAATACAAAAGGCGCTTCGGCTTGGTCTAGTGCCAACTCACGCAGTTTTAATATTTCAAATATTTGTTGCACATGAGCTTGATCGGCAAATAGATTAAAAGCCTTGATAGGTCGTTGCTGTTCTAGTTGCACAGCAGTATTTGCAACACACCAACTACTAATAAATTCGGCAGGGAGATAGCTGCTATTAATCCAACATTTTTCATCAATCAATACTTGATCAATTTCAGAATCCACCACAATGATCAAAGCAATTTCATGTGCTTGATGCTGAATACGCTCAAATAATTCCTGTAGTTCCTGTTCGGCAGATAATGCGCTTAGATAATGATATTCAAGGTGAATTTTTTCTAAAATGATGCCCATTTCATCTAAAATACGCTGAATAGCCGTATTACTGTGTGAATCATCCCAAACATCTACAAGCTCTGCAGACAATAAAATATGTAGATTCAGACGATCTAAACGATAGACCTGTTCAAGCTGAGCAAGCTCACCCTGTTCAGTATCTGCCAAACTTAAATCTGTCCATGCAGGATGCATACGATATTCATGTAAATGCTGGCTTTCATAAAATAAACTTGAGCATTTTAGCTGCGCTGAGATCAGACTCAAAAGCGTAATGTGCTGTTCAATTTGCTGTTGAATTAATGCCATGATGCGCTGCTGTCGAAGTGACAAGCATGATTCATCTTGCTCATGCGCACTTCCATCACCGTGCTGTTGATCTAAATCTTCAATGCGATACGAAAGCATCGGCAGCCCATGTAAATTCAGTAAATTTCGATCTAACTTTGGACTGGTAAAATGCTGAATACCTTCCAGAATTGCCTCATTTTCACCTAAAGCACTATATGCAGCTGCTGCATACACATGCAATTTCAAATATTGAGGGTCAACATGAGGCATGGCTGTTGTGAAAAACTGCGCTGAATCAAATTCAGTCTGTGAAGCTTGTTGCCGCTGCATTTTGTAGTGCTGATAAACCTGATAAATAAACCAAGGTGCAAACAAAGCTGCACTGATCAGCATCGGTACAACCAAAAAATATGCAATCAAATCTGTCAATTCAGGTTGATATTGAATATCACGCCAATAATCAATCGCGCCCCATCCAAACAAAATAAAACAGGCAATCCATGTTGCTAAAAACTTCTTCAACATGGCGCACGTCCTATTAAGGCATAGCAAGTTTCAGCATGATGGTCTAATGTCTTAGTAGGCATTAAAAATGCACCTTGCCCCAACCCCATCTCATGTTTTGAATCTAAACACATCGGCTGAATTTCTGTTCGACCTAAAATCAAACGCAAATCAATATGCAAACTTGGATCACACCATGTTTCAATCAGACGTTTTAATTTGTGGCTTAAAGGTTGATCTGGCAAAAAAGCGAGATATTGCGCTCGGCATAAAGGCCCAATTTGAATCTCAATTTTGCCATCCATTTGCTGCATAGTACTTCCACAAAACGTATTCAGCCCGAGCAAACTTGGATTCTTGCCACCTAAGCAGGATTTTTGTTCATCCTGTAACTGAAACTTTTCTTTTACAAATTCCCGAATATGTATTTGCTGCGCAAAAATGCAGGACAAGACCGTTTTTAAGGCATGTGCAGTGTTATTCTGCCCCTGCATGAATCCAGAAAACTCGGCAAAATATTCATCTAAATCAGGCTGTTCATGATGAGTTCTCGAATAACCACTTAACGCATGCAAAATATCGAGATAATCATTTTTGTGTTCTATCTCATAGCGGATGGGCAAGTGATATGCCAAAGTCGCATCGACATATTTTGCGGTCAGTTGATGATTAAATAAGCCTAAAAATGCTTGCGCTTCCAAACGCTGTTGACGCAAATGCTGTTTTAACTGATGCGTATAACTATAAGGCAAAGCCCCTTGTATACCAGTCAGTCCGATCACTAAATTGCTTAGATGAATACGTTGATCCTGATAATGCAACGATTCAATTTCCGCTAATGGAAAACTCAAGCGAAATGAAGGTTCAAAATAAAACGCTGCTGACCAATGGTATTGACCTTGCACTACAGTCGAATGACGTAATAAGCGCGTCGATTGAACAAATTCAAATGTGCCTGGCTGTTTAAAGACTTGATCAATTATAGAAGTGTCTTGCCACCAACGTTCTGCACGCATGGGTAGATCTCCTGTTGATTCAGACTGTCTTTAATGACGACATCCACAAAACTATTGATTTGAACTTTCAGATTAAAAAGATGACTTAATAATTGGCTAAAAATATAAAGACTGTGTCCATGAAAAACACGTGGATCTATACAAAGCTCAGCTTTCACACCCCGAACAAACATAGGAAATGGCTGTGTATTCACTAACTTATGTGTTGTGGAAAAACTGAGTTGTTTGATTGCATCAATCAATACAATATTGTCTTTCGACTGCGGCAAATTGTATAAAGTTAAAAGCTCTTTCACGTGACTCAAAGCATCACCTTTCATTAAAGCCAAAGTATTGAGTGAAAGATGCGAAATAATGCGCCATTGTTGCTGACTATTTTGATCAAATGAAACCGCCAAGGTAGGTCGTTTTAGAATATTGGCACGCCTTGCCAGACGACTGTCATTTAAATGTAGAACATGATTGCTCTGACTTAGCGCTTCATGCGCCAAATCACCGTTGGAACACAGCAAACGTGTACTGATAAAATCCGATTTAACTTCATCTGGCTGCAACTGTTTGGAAATAATCGAATAGCTGATTGGCATCATTTTATTTTGCACAGGCTGATAATGCAGCGTATAAAAAAATTGAGTTTGATCTGGATGATAATGACTCATGGCAAAAAATGGCAAAACAGGCAAATGAGTTGCAGCCTGCCGAGTCTTTTCGCGCAGCATATTCATTTCGATCACTGCATAAACTTGATATAACTCAGGGTGATGCGCATCTGTAATCAAGGGATAGTGTAATTGTGTATGTAAAATCTTTTGCGGTTCTGCCTGCTTTTCAAACAGGTTAATTGCAGGTGTACTAAGCAATTTAAAATTTGCGACATTCAATGCGGAATAATTGCGTAGAAGTGCCTGATTATTCAAATTCAGTTTGAGATGAATCAATATTTCAAAACTATTTTGCTGCTGCAAGTGTTCATTTAAAACACTCAAATCAAAGTTTAAATAATGAAACTTTTCAGGAAAACAAAAATACTCCATCAATAAACGATAAGCATGATGCGTGTGTTGATCAATCGGCAATAAACTCTCTTGTTCGCTAAATCCCATCACGGTAAATGGGTTGCGAATATCAGTTACGCTTTGTCCAACACGAAGGGAAAAAGCTGTTTCCTGACGAAAAATACCATCTAAAACTTGTAGGGGAAAATTAGAAAGAGCATCCAAATAGATCGGTAGTTTTTCATCTAAAATCCAGCTGTGTGCATCATTAAAAATTTCAAATTTCAGACTTAAAGTTGCATTCTGATTCAAATTCAGATGTACACTTGGTGAGGTCTGAAATGCCAAATCCGTTATTGCAATCGGCAATAAACGCACATCTTGACTGGTGTTAAATTCACATTGTACGCCTTTAAAACTACGTGACTTTAATGTAGTTTTTGCTGGAATTAACTGTGCTGCAGTCAATTGTTTCAATTTATCGCGCTCATCAAAACTCACCACCGTACACGCGGGAAAATGACGTAGATACTGCGGAAACATCACCTCAAACAAAGAATAAGTAAAAACCTCATAACTGTCTGCTAATTTTTTATCAATACGTGCAGCAATAAAGGAAAATGCCTGAATGAGACGCTCGATATGCGGATCATCAATTTGCTCTTGATTTAACGCGAGTCGCTGTGCAATCTTCGGATATTTCTCTGCAAATGCTCTAGATTGTTGACCGAATTCTTGTAATTGTTTTTCATAATACGGTAAAAGTTGCTCTATCACAGTGGACTCCCACTAAGCTCGGGCAGAAATAACATATTGTTGTGTTGTGGGTTTGAGTAAGGCATCAAAAAAAACAGGCTCATACAATGGGTGAATATTTAAATAAGCTTGAATACTTAAACAAAGCGCGCCCATGTTGTGTCCATCAAATAGCATGTCAACTTTAATCTGCTTCAATCTTGGTTCGTGCGCTGTAATGGACTGCTCAATCGATTGACAAATTTTATCGCGATCTAAAGGGTTCGCTGTCGACAATCCAATAAAGTCAATAATGCCAAACTGCAAAATCGATTTTTTAACGAGTGGGAACTCATCCATATTTCGATCAAACTTTGCAATTCGACTATTCAGCAAATCTTCTAAATCACGTGCAACTGACTCGCGCAATTGCTGAATCGACATCCCGCTTAATCCGTTTTCTTGTTCAGCGAACAAACGATCAAATAAAGTTGATCTAAAACCATAAGGATATAAATGATCTAAATTCATGATGATCACGATAATCTTTGAGAGATTTTGAGAAATTAGAGCTGAGGTGCTATGACCTCAGTCTAATCACCCCATGCTTGATTAAGCAGCGTATGAAGCTGTGTTATTGGACAACGACCACTTTTTCGTCACTGCACCTTTTGCAGTGCCATTAATGTCTTGTTGGTTATACGTCCACTCAACTGCTGCATATTTCAAACCAAATGTTTCAGCCGGAACGCCCTCTTCATTTACAGTAGGCGTCACACTTGAAACCAAAACATGCTTCAATTTGATTTGTAAGTACTTGATTCGCTTATCGCCATTGGCACGATAATAATCAATTTGCACTTCATCGAAGGTATAACCCGCAGAACACGCTTCCCATAATTTAGGACTGGTTGCATCTAAGTCTTTCACAAAAATCATATCTGAATGTTCAACTCGTTCAGCGGTATGACCACCAACGCTACTTGAGGTCGCAGATTTAGGTTGACGAATGTGATGTGACCAAGAGTTCACTTCAAGCCAACCTTTGTGTTCAGCATCTCGTGATTCTCCATCGACTTTGTACTTGCCGCGAAACTCAACATATATATCTTTCATTTATAATTGACCTCTATTTTTATATTTAAAGTTATGATTAGGCTCTTAATGTGAGGACTGAGGTAATTCAGTCACGAGTCGCAAAGAAACAGACAACTCGTCTAGCTGGAAATGTGGTCTTAAAAACACCACAGACTTGTAATGACCCGGTTGAGCTGGATCTTCTACAACTTTTACAGATGCCTCTCGAAGCGGATATTGCGCTTTTGCTTCTTGAGATGCACCATCATCAAGCAAGACATACTGCGAAAGCCATTCATTTAAAAAGGCCTCCACATTGCCTGCAGATGCAAAACTTCCGACTTTGTCGCGCATCATGGCTTTTAAATAATGTGCGATACGTGACACCGCCATGATGTATTGAATTTGACTCGACAATGCAGAGTTCGCATTGGCTGTATCATTGTCATATTTTTTAGGTTTCTGTGCAGATTGCGCACCAAAAAATGCTGCATAATCGGTATTTTTACAATGAACCAAAGGAATAAAACCTAGATCGCTGAGTTCTTTTTCACGGCGATCTGTAATGGCAATTTCAGTCGGGCATTTAAATACCACTTCACCATCTGAGGTTTTAAAGGTGTGTACAGGTAAGCCTTCTACCAAACCACCACCTTCAACCCCACGAATCGCAGCACACCAACCATGCATATCAAAAGCATTGGTTAAGCGCGTGCCAAAAGCATAAGCAGCATTCATCCATAAATAATCATCATGCTTTTCGCCAGACACATGTTCTATAAAATTAAAGCCTTCTGTGGCTGTGCCATCTTTGGGATGGTAAGGCAGGCGACCCAACACATGCGGCATAATTAATGCAACATAGCGTGAATCTTCACTCTCTCGAAATGAACGCCATTGCACATATTCAGCCGTTTCAAAGATTTTTGAAACATCACGCGGGCGGTCAATATCCGTGAATGATTCAAGTCCTAACATGCTCGGACTTGCAGCCGATACAAAAGGTGCGTGTGCCGCTGCAGCCACATGCGAAATTTGTTCCAATAAATACATATCTGACGGGGTACGATCAAACTCAAAATCGCCAATCAGTGCCGCATAAGGCGCTCCACCAAACGAGCCATATTCTTCTTCATAAATCTTTTTAAACAAAGTGCTTTGGTCAAAATCAGTTGCCCCCTGAAAATCTTTGACCAATTCTTTTTTTGTCGTATTTAACATACGAATTTTGATCATGCTATTCGAGGGTGTTTCTTGGCAAAAATAGTAAAGCCCCCGCCAAGTTGATTCAATTTTTTGAAACTGCGCATGCTGCATAATCTGGCTGAGCTGACTGGAAATTAATGCATCAATTTCGGCAATACGCTGATCAATAGACAGCGTCATATTCTCAGAAACAGTAATTGTTCCCGCCATGACTTCTTTTGCCAACTCACCAATCAAACTTTTGGCACGAATCTGCTCATCCGCATTACGCGCAATACGGCTTTGCTCAATAATTGAATCCAATAAACCTACCGATTCTACTTGCTGATTTGATGCAACTGCTGTTTGTAAATTATTCACGTTCAGCCTCTGCACTCAATTGACGAATTTGATCGGTATTGTTCAGCACTTCATCCAGTAAATCTTCTAAACGTTCGCTATTAGAAATTTTATTACGCAAATCCGTTAAACGCTCACGCGCTTCTAGCAACTTACGCAGCGGATCCACTTGTTGTACGACCTGTTCTGGACGAAAGTCTTCCATCGAGTTAAAAATGAGATCAACGGATAGTTTTCCACCTTCCGCAGTCAAGGTATTTTCCACTTGAAAAGCCGCACGCGGTGCTAAAGATTGCATCACTTCATCAATATTATCTAAATCGACATTAATGAATTTTTTGTCTTTTAATTTGGTCTTTTCTACTTCGGATGCCGCTGAAAAATCCCCCATTACTCCAACCACAAACGGTAATTCTTTAGATGCAATACCATCACCAACCTCAACATCATAAGTCAGCTGAACACGCGGTGGACGTATGCGTTGCAGTTTCTTCTGCACGCTTTCTTTTTTAGCCATGAGTGATTCCTTTGGTTATTTTTTTAAAGTCGCAAATGGATTTGTACTACTTGGTGCAACAGCAAGTTGAACCATTTTTACAGGTTGAGTTGTTACGGTTTTTTCTTTTTTTGGTGATTTTGCAGTCACTTTAGATATTTGCTTTTTAGGTTTAGGTTTAGGTTTAGGTTGCAGTGATTTTTTTGACGATTTCTTGACGTAACTAGAAGCCTCTTTTACCGCTAAAACAGGTGCAGGCTTTGCTTGTTCAATTGCATCGACCAAGTTTTTTGCTGCTGGATAAGTCTGTTCTTCACTTAAATAGCGAACTTCATTACGACGCATTTGCTCAATCGCTGAAGATGCCATTTGCGTACTTGCCATAAATTGCACATCCGTCAATGCAGTACTTTGAATATCTTGCTCGTGCAAATGACTGATCAACTGCAATGCTTTAAAATTCTGTCCAAGCTGCTGATGTTGCTGTGCGGCTTGAATGAGTAAATTATTTTTATTTTGACGATTTTTCTTGTCACAAATCTGCGCATAAATACCACGCAAAGCAAGGTCTGACTCCCCTTCCATCCACGGATATTGTTGGATACATTTCTTTTTAAGCTTCACTTCTGATGTATTTGCAACCACATGCTGATTGAAAGTAAAACCAGACAAAATTGTGATAAAAATAACGATTCTTTTCAAGACAACCTCTTATTTATTTGTTATTTGAACTAATTTCTAATCATTTTTATTAAAATGAGTTTCTCTTAATTTTTGTAATTCAACTGGAGTCAAAATTAACTTTTATTTTGATTATTTCCAGTTCAAATATAGTTATAAAATAATTTAGCGAGCGCATTTAACTAGAACATGAATAGATAAGTCAAGTCATACGTGAAAATTCAGTTAAGTATTCCAATATATTTTGTTGTGAGTGAATTACAACATTTAAAAATATTAAAATTTAGTTTGATTTTATTTTTTGATTTAAATATGATGCGGTTTCCCAAGACAGGAAAGCAATCGTTTTTGTCGCAAAAATAAAAGTAAAATATATTATTTTCAATAATTTAAATAAAAATAGAACGATTAGATTCATTTAAAAATAAAAATTTTCTTACGATAAAGTTAGAGCCAGATAATGAACAACCTAAAAACACTCATTACAAAACTTTCGCAACCGACTAAAACAGCATTAGAAAAATCTGTAAACTTTTGCATAAGTCAAAGTCATTATGAAGTCGAGATTGAACATCTTTTATGTGAATTATTAAAGGAACAATCCAAAACTGATCTTTCTATATTATTTGCTAAATATAAAATATCAAAATCCAAATTTATTGATGATTTAAATAACAGCCTTACAACACTGTCTAAAGGAAATACACGTACACCTATTTTCACAAAATCAATTATTCTTTTATTAGAACAAGCTTGGTTACTCGCTGCTGCAGATCAACAGCCGATTATTCGCAGTGGTCATTTAATCATTGCCTTATTAACTTCTGCCGATTTATATCAAGTGGCAATCCGTGCCTCAACTTTATTTGAAGCATTTCCCATTGATACCATGAAACATAAGTTTCTAGAAATTTGTGCTGAAAGCTGTGAAAATTTTAGCCAAACAAATCAAACATCATGTGCAGAAAACACGAATCAACTTCAAGCAAAAACATTAGCACCCAAAACCCCTGCATTGGATCAATACACCATCGACCTGACCCAAAAGGCACAAAATGGTGAGATTGATCCTGTCATTGGGCGTGAGTTTGAAATCCGTTTGCTGCTTGACATCTTAATGCGACGTCGTCAAAACAACCCAATTTTGACAGGTGAGCCAGGTGTTGGAAAAACAGCTGTTGTAGAAGGTTTGGCATTAAAAATTGCCCAAGGTTTGGTACCTGATGCCTTAAAAAATGTGCATCTGCATGCCTTAGATTTAGGTCTGTTACAGGCTGGTGCCAGTGTCAAAGGTGAGTTTGAAAGTCGCCTAAAGCAAGTGATTCAAGAAGTTCAATCTTCCTCTCATCCGATTATTTTATTTATTGACGAAGCACATACTTTAATTGGGGCAGGTGGTCAAGCAGGACAAAATGATGCCGCAAATTTACTGAAACCTGCCTTAGCACGCGGAGAATTAAGAACGATTGCCGCAACAACTTGGAGCGAATATAAGCAATATTTTGAAAAAGATGCTGCGCTTAGCCGTCGGTTTCAAGTTCTCAAAGTTGCTGAACCTACAGAAGCTGTCGCAATTGACATGCTACGTGCCATGATTCCAGTCATGCAAACACATTTTAATTTACAAATTGATGATCAAGCCATTATCAGCGCAGTACAAGCATCTAATCGCTACATCAGTGGTCGTCAACTTCCAGACAAAGCCATTAGTGTTTTAGATACTGCTGCGGCACGAGTGGCTTTAACCCAAAATGCACAACCTGTTGTTTTGGATCACCTCAAAGCACAGTTACACAATCTACAATTAGAACAGCAGCTTATCACGCAAGAACATCAACAACTCTCGATTTATCAGGAACGATTATCACAACTCAAACAACAGCTCGTTCAGCTAGAACAAGAAATTGCCGATACTGAAAAACGGTGGCAACAAGAGTTGAATTTGGTTCAGCAGATTCAGCAGCTCAATACGCAAAACGCCTCAGATGTTCTGGATAAAGTTACGCAATTAAGAATCCATTTAGCTGAATTACAAGGTCAAAATCCTCTAGTTTTTGAACGTGTTAATGCACAGATCATCCATGAAATTATTTCTGATTGGACGGGTATTCCTGTTGGCGAAATGCTCAATGATGAAATCCAGAAAATTCTAAAGTTAAAGGTCAAACTGAGCCAACGTGTGATGGGACAGGAGTATGCCTTAACTCAATTGGTGCATGGGATTCAAACTACCAAAGCAAAATTAGAAGACCCACAAAAGCCTCAAGGTGTTTTCTTATTAATTGGTCCAAGCGGTGTCGGTAAAACTGAAACAGCGCTCGCCCTCGCCCATGAACTCTATGGCGGTGAGCAACATCTCATCACTATTAATATGTCTGAATATCAGGAAGCACATACCGTTTCTACCTTAAAAGGCGCGCCACCGGGTTATGTCGGTTATGGGCAAGGCGGTGTCTTAACCGAAGCCGTGCGCCGCAACCCTTATAGTGTCGTGTTATTGGATGAAATTGAAAAAGCGCATCCCGATGTTCAAGAATTATTTTATCAAGTCTTTGATAAAGGCATGCTGGAAGATGGTGAAGGTCGCAGCATTGACTTTAAAAACACCACGATTTTACTGACCTCAAATACAGGTTCGAGTGCAATTATGCAAGCCTGTTTAAATCAACCTGTAGAAAATTGGCCTACTGCAGAAAAGTTAATTGAGCATTTAAAAACAAGTCTATCTCAACAATTTAAACCTGCATTTATTGGGCGAATGCGCATCGTACCTTATTTTCCGCTGCACGATGATCTTTTGGTTCGTATTATTCAGCACAAACTCGAAAAAATTATTACGCGTATCGAACAACAGTATGCAATACAGGTTCAATATTCTGATGATGTGATTGAATTAATTTTGCAGCGTTGTACTGAAGTAGATAGTGGCGCACGCAATGTCGACCACATCTTGAACGCTACCATTCTACCTACTTTAGCCACGCATATTTTAGTTGCTTTGGCAGAACAGCGCCTACCGAAGTTGATTTTGATGCATGTCGTCAATGATGAAATTCACTATCAACTAGATCCAGCAGAACCAACAACCAAACAAGCCTCCAATCCAGAACCTCAAGCTGCGGTTTAAAACTTTAAAATTGAGTTAATTTAGCTATATGGATATTTTATCTTTACTTGCACCTATTCAAGCACAATTGCCTTGTGGCGAAGATTATTGTTTTTCAAATGAATTTCATGCAATCAAACTCGCTAGAACTCAAGATGATACTTTACTGGAACAAGGGGATTGGGTCATTGCCCCCAAACAGGCAGATTGGGACTTTGTTGCAAATACAGTAATACATTTACTGCAAACGAAGACTAAAGATATTCGTTTGCTGACTTGGCTTGCTGAAGCATGGGCGAACTTATCTGGTTTTGAAGGGATCAGTAAAAGTCTGGAACTCAGCCATCGCCTCATCGCGCAATATTGGATAACGCTCCATCCTGAAATTGAAGATGAAGATTTAGACCAACGAATTGGACTATTACAAGGACAGATCAATCAATTGCCCATCTTGATTAAAAAAGTTCCCTTGGTCAATCAGGCGCCTTTTTATTGCCTACTCGACTATGACAATTTTCTTTATCAGGAAAACATGCTTCGTAAGCAAGGCGATGATAGCAGCGTGGATCATTCCGCGGAATTGGCTCATTTAGAACAAGCCGTATTGGAGCTAAATCCAGACATTCAGCGCCAAAACTATCAATATTTTACAGAGATTTTACAGCACTGGACGACCTTAAAGCAGGTGCTAGATCATGTGCTGGGCTTAGATGCGCCAAGTTTTGCTGCAATTGATTCAAGCTTCAATAGCATTCATCTTAGTCTGAAGAAAATTTATAAAGTAGCATCACTTGAACAAAGCCCAGTCACTGCACTTACAGAAGTGACAGCTTTATCGCCCTCTATTTCACCTCCAGTCAGCATTCAATCGTCTACTGCACAACAACTGTCATTTCAACCACAGCAACAGTCACACCTAGAAAATCGTGAACACGCCATGCAAATTCTGCAGGAAATTTCAGCATATTTTCAAAAAAATGAACCGCATAGTCCTGTCAGCTATTTACTGGAAAAAACCATTAAGTGGAGCCAAATGCCCTTGCATGAATGGCTAGCGCAGGTGATTAAGGATGAACATCCATTGAACATGCTACAAGACACGCTTGGCGTTCAATCCAACAATCAATACCAATCAGAATAAGTGAATCACCATGTTTAAAGCAGAAAAAATCCTTTGGGGTGAAGGCTTATTTTTACGTCCTCAGCATTTTCAAGTTCAAGATCGCTACCATGAACAGCGTTTGAATCACACCATCCGTGCCATGATTCCTCATGCCTATGGCATACAAAAATTAAAATTTGATGAAGCACAACTTGCAACACATATTCTTGCACTGCAAGAGGTACAAATGATTTGGCAAGATGGTGAAATTTACCATGCACCTGCACAAGACTTGCTACCTGCACCGTTGTTATTGGATGACCTGAATTTAAACACAGAGATGATGCTGTATCTAACTCTTCCGATTTTGCAGGCCAAGCAAAAAAATATAGCAGATGAAACACAGGCAATACCGAGTCGCTATCATAATTTTTTGCAGGAAACCCATGATTTATTTACCGATGCCAGCCCTGCTGAACTCAATTTTTTACATCGCCGCGCAGCATTTAAGTTATTAGAGTTGCATGTTCAGCCCAGTCAAAATCTGGATGGTTTTCTATACCTACCGATTGCGAAACTCAAACGCCATAGTTCAGGCAGTTTTGAGCTAGATTACCAATTTATTCCACCACTTTTGCATATTTCAGCTTCAGAAGTCTTAATCAATCACTTAAAACGTAGCCTAAACATCATTAAGGCGAAGATAAAAACCATTCAGGGCAATAATCGTGAAAATGAACAAAAACTGATTGAGTTCCGTTCAGGAGATATTGTTTCCTTTTGGCTAATCAATGTCTTAAATACAGCCTATGCCGAATTAAACCACCTATTACACTATCCACAGATTCATCCAGAACGCTTATTTTCAGAATTATTACGTCTAACTGGCTCATTACTGACGTTTTCAACTGCTTATAGTGTGGAGCATCTTCCACAATACCGACATTGCCAATTACAAGAGAGTTTTCAGCAGCTTGATCTCATCTTAAGAGATTTACTCGACACAATTATTTCCAATCGTTACTTCAGCATTGCACTGAAAGAAACCCGCCCATCATATTGGGTCGGTAGCCTTGAATCTGACAAGATTGACCGTGATACGCGACTGTATCTTGCAGTTTCTAGCAGCTCAATGCAAACCCATGAATTAATTCAAGTCGTGCCTTTACGTTTTAAAGTGGGCAGTACCTTTGATGTAGAGCAACGTGTCATTGCCGCACTACCCGCAGTTCCATTGCAGCATTTAGTCCAAGTGCCAAGTGCAATTCCAGTACGTTCTGGGGTCAGTTATTTTGAAATTGAATCACATCATGAGCTTTATCAACCAATGCTGGAATCCACAACAATTTGTGTGTATATGCCCGCAGGCTTCCAAGATATCAGCATCGAACTGATTGCAGTACTTAATCATTAAGAGAAAAATTATGACTCAACCCATCGGCATGCCCTCTTTATTTGATGATGAAGAAATTGGTTCAGACTTATCTCACCTGTCCTTACCAACAGCTCAAACCACCAGTTTAATTGACCTCTTACATGATGGCTTTTATTTAGTTTTTCTGCTGCGTAATCATTATATCCCTACCCATCCGAGTGAGTTTCGTGAAAAGATTCTGGATGTACTCAGTCATTTTGAGCAACAGGCAAAACGCTTACAATTTTCTGCCGATGATATTCACAACGCCAAATATGCCTTTTGCGCTCTGATGGATGAAACCATTGCCACACAACAAGATAATGCCTATTTTGACTTGCAAAATACATGGCTCATCAGTCCTTTACAATTGAGTCTGTTTGGTTCGCAATTGGCAGGCTATCGTTTTTTTGAAATTTTGGAACAGTTGCGTAGTCGCGGTAAAGAACATTTAGCAGCATTAGAAGTATTGCATTACTGCCTGTTACTGGGTTTTCAAGGGAAATATCGACTGGAATCGGTGGAAAATTTAAATCATCTTGTTGCCCGTGTTGGCGATGAAATTGATTATCTCAAAGGGAAAAAAGCGGCATTTTCTCCATTTGCTGCCATTCCAGATCAAATTAAGCATCTGATTCATCATGAATTACCTTTTTTCTGGATTTTAATTTGCCTCTGCATGTTTACGGTACTGACTTTCGCTGGCTTAACATTCATGCTTTCTCAACAGAGCCAGAATGCCTTAAGTCCCTATCAAAATGTGATTTCGATACCTGTAGAAGAAGCACATATCACAATTCATTTACCCTAGTGGATGATGTATGGCACAGGAAAAAAAGACTTCTTTACGCATCTTACAACATAAGAAAAAGACCTTAGCTTCTCGCTTTTATGTACTGATCGGTTTTATTGCAGGTTTGATTGTTTCTACCCTGATTTTCTTATTATGGGTGAACAACTTTAATGGCTCTAATCTACAGACCTCGCCAATATTAGATGAATCAGAAAAGAAACAAATGCATCCATCAATCACGGTTCATGCTCCATGGGTTGATGAGGTTGTAACAGATGATCATGAAACTTCTTTATTAAGTGAAGATCATCATTTCATTCAGCCGAAGGACAAGGATTTAAATAAATTCTTTGAGCGCCCGACATCCAACAACACACCATCAAACGGCGCTCCAACGCCGCCTGCACAGCAAGTTGCTCCCTTTGAAAATACCGCACAGCATCCAGTAAAGCGCATCACGAAAGTTGAGAAAATTAATCCAGCAACAACGAAATCCACAACATCGACACAATCAGAAGCTGAAACAGCAACGCCTGAAGCAACACTAAAAATTACGGTGACACAAAGACCATTGGCTATAGATGAAGATCAATAACCTATGATTTTTGTGATTTTTTTCTGCTTTGTTGCTATTGCACTCGGATTAATGCTGCTCATGTCTTATGAGATACAGCATACATGCAGGCAGCGTTTACGGTCTTTATTGCCACAAAGTAAAACTAAAATAATCAATTTTTTGCACGTTATTCATCATTTATATCAGGCTGCTTCACCCAACAAACTACAATCACATTGGTATGTGCAGCAATGGTGGATTTTAATTGCGGGGCTAATTTTATTGACCAGTGTTCTGACTTTTGCTTTTACCCAACCCATTCATTCCACACGAATTGAAGCTGAATATTTAAAAGAAACTGACCCACAAATTTATGCCTTACTTCAGGGAGAAATGCTCAGTCCTCCCCCAGAAGAAGATGCTATTTTGATTCAAGATGCAATCATAGAAACGACTCAGCTTGAACAAAGCTATCAAGCACAACATTCCGCCGAGGGCAGCGTGGATGCTGCTCGTATTGAAACGCCCGTTTTTCATAGCCATGCACATTTAGATTCTGCTTTACTGGATCGTAAATGGGACAAAATCAACCCACGCTATAAGCAACGTCTGCTGATGGTATTTAAAATTATGCGAGAACAACACGGTTATGAACTGGTCTTACTTGAAGGTTATCGTAGTCCAAGTCGTCAGAATATGTTGTCGACTAATCCAAATACTACACGCGCCAAAGGCTATCAGAGTTATCATCAGTTTGGTTTAGCTGCCGATATTGCTTTTAAACGTAATGGTAAAATTGTTATTTCGGAACGTGATCCTTGGGCAATGCGTGGCTATCAACTGTATGGTGAGGTGGCTGAATCGGTAGGTTTGACTTGGGGTGGTCGCTGGAAATCAATCCAAGATTATGGTCATACTGAATACCGTATGCCTGGTTTAAAAAAGACCAAAGAAATGGCTGAACAGTTAATTGCAGAGGGTCAATTGCGATAGTTGAGGGGTTGTAAAAACAAAAGCAACTCAATTTTCAGCCTCTATACCAAGTTAATCATATTTAACTTTTTCAGATATAGGTCATAAGTGAAATAACAAGACATAAAAAAGACCCTTGAAAATCAAGGGTCTTTTAAAAATTTGGCGGAAGCGGTGAGATTCGAACTCACGGAGGACTCGCGCCCTCGTCGGTTTTCAAGACCGGTGCATTAAACCGCTCTGCCACGCTTCCATGTGGGCCATGATACGAAGCTTTTGATTTGATGACAAGTAAAAAATACCACTCAAGCACTCAAGTGAATATTGTTTCACCAAATCAGCGCTAAAGTTCATCAAAACAACAGCATAGCCACCTCACTTTTTAAAGTTTAGCAGCCAATTCAGCCCCTTCACGAATCGCACGTTTTGCATCTAACTCTGCAGCAAGCTTCGCCCCACCAATAATATGATAGTTAGCCAAAGTATTTTCATCTGCCGCAGGCATTAAATCTTTAACCGATTCCTGCCCTGCACAGACTACAATGCTATCTACACGTAACAATTGGTCTTGACCTGCCATTTCAATCCACAAGCCTTCATTGCTGATGGCTTTATATTGCACACCACGTAGCATACGCACCGCATGTTTTTTCAACTGTGCACGATGTACCCATCCTGAAGTTTTACCCAAACCTGCACCTAAAGCTGTCGTCTTACGTTGCAATAAATAAATTTCACGGACTGGGGGATGAACTTCTGGAGCAAGCATACCACCTTCAGTCACATAGTTAGGATTCGGATCGACTCCCCACTCACGCTGCCAATCTGCCAAAGGCTGCGGTTGTGGCTGATGTTCAGGTTTCAGTAAAAACTCCGACACATCAAAACCGATACCGCCTGCACCAATCACAGCGACTTTTTGTCCAACAGGTGCACCACGTAATACTTCTGCATAAGACAATACTTGCGGTGCATCGCTGCCTTCAATTTTTAAAGCACGTGGTACTACACCTGTTGCAATGACCACTTCATCAAAACCTTCACGTTCGAGTTGCTCGCGGTTGACTTTGGTATTTAAACGCAAATCGACCCCAGTTTTTTCAATTTGCACTTTAAAGTAGCGAATGGTTTCGTGAAATTCTTCTTTGCCCGGCACGACTTTTGCCAAGTTGAATTGACCGCCCACTTCGTTGCTGGCTTCAAATAAAGTCACATGGTGCCCACGACTAGCAGCAACTGTAGCAGCAGACATTCCCGCAACACCACCACCGACAACTGCAATACGCTTCGGTTGCTTGGTTTTTTCATAGACCAATTCAGTTTCATAGGCTGCACGCGGATTGACCAAACAAGTCGCACGCTGATTTTTAAAGGTATGATCTAAACACGCTTGGTTACAGGCAATACAGGTGTTAATTTCATTGACACGATTGGTCGCAGTTTTATTGACCCAAAACGCATCTGCCAACAATGGTCGTGCCATTTGAATCATATCAGCTTTACCCGCTGCCAATATTTCTTCTGCAGTATCAGGCATATTAATACGGTTGGATGCAATTACAGGAATCTCAACGTGTTTTTTCACTTCTGCGGTGTAATCAACAAAAGCTGCGCGTGGCACAGAAGTCACGATGGTTGGAATGCGCGCTTCATGCCAGCCAATCCCTGTATTGAGCAAGTTCACACCCGCATGCTCTAAGGCTTTGGCAACGGTAATCACTTCGTGCATGGTATTGCCATCGTGGACTAAATCCAGCATCGACAAGCGGAAGCAGATAATAAATTTTTCACCCACTTCGGCGCGAATGGCTTTGACTACTTCTAAAGCAAAACGCATACGGTTTTCAATCGTACCGCCCCATTGGTCTTCACGCTGATTCACATGACGGCTTAAAAACTGATTCAGTAAATAGCCTTCCGAACCCATAATTTCGACACCATCGTAGCCTGCCATTTTGGCTAAACTAGCTGTTTTCGCATAATCTTCAATGGTATTTAAAATTTGTCTTTCACTCATTTTACGTGGTTTAAATGGTGAAATTGGAGATTTAATCGGACTTGCAGACACCACAAATGGTTGATAACCATAGCGTCCTGAATGCAGAATTTGCATTAAAATTTTCGCACCATGCTTATGTACGGCATGTGTCACTAATCGATGTGGTGCAACATCGCCCAATGTATTCATAGTACCGCCCGCAGGCAATAACCAGCCTTGACGGTTAGGTGAAATACCACCTGTAATAATTAAACCCACGCCACCTTTGGCACGTTCGCCAAAATAAGCAGCCAGTTTTGGATAATTATAAAAACGATCTTCCAAACCCGTGTGCATTGAACCCATCACGACACGGTTTTTAATGGTGGTAAATCCTAAATGTAATGGTTTTAGAATATTTGCATAGCGAGTTGTCATGATGAGTCCTTATATAATGAGCTTTGCAACTTGTTGCATGAATACTTTAACCGATTTTTATAAACTGTTTATGACTCTAAAGTTCGACTGTGTGGCGCAAACGTCAATTTATAGGGTCTGTTGACACTTCTTCTATGTTTGCGACGTGAGAGATATATCTCGCAAAGTTTTTTAGCTGATATAAGGCATGAGGCAGGAAATTTAGTCATTCTAAATGACTGACTCATAACGCAATAGCAGCAAAAAATATGCTTGTCCCCTTGCGCAGCAAACAAAGCAGTGCTTTGTTCTTGCTCATGTGGCTAAAACTTTCTCAGATTGCGTTATGAAACTTGGCAATAGACCCTAACTATTCTTGATATAAACTTGATATAAAACCGCCCAAAAGTAAAAGTGATTTTATTCTGCACCATCCCAATTGCAGGTTTTGATCTTCAACATCTATACCAAGTTTGCCATTTCTAAATGAAAATTTAAGCCTGAACCTGATTTTTTTATCAAATGCGCTTTTTTAACGAAAACAAGCATTTTAAAGAGTGCTATAATTTGCAGTTTAGAATTCTCCTTGGCCACCAAATGTGGTGCCTATTTTAAAAAAGTTAGGACTAGCAATGACTGATAATGCAACTATCTTGCAGAATGTACCAGTAGGCAAAAAAGTCGGTATCGCCTTTTCTGGTGGTCTAGATACTTCAGCTGCTTTATTGTGGATGAAGCAAAAAGGCGCTGAACCATATGCGTATACCGCAAACTTGGGTCAGCCAGATGAAGATGACTATGATGCCATTCCAAAGAAAGCCGAAGAATACGGTGCGGTAAAAGCAGTCTTGGTTGACTGCCGTATGCAGTTGGCTTTGGAAGGTATTGCTGCCATTCAATGTGGTGCATTCCATATCAGCACAGGCGGTATACCTTACTTTAACACCACCCCGCTTGGTCGTGCAGTAACAGGTACAATGCTAGTGACTGCCATGAAAGAAGATGACGTAAACATCTGGGGTGATGGTTCAACCTATAAAGGTAACGATATTGAGCGTTTCTATCGTTATGGTTTATTGACTAATCCTGCGCTTAAAATTTATAAGCCGTGGTTAGACCAAACCTTTATTGATGAATTAGGCGGTCGTGCGGAAATGTCACAATTCCTTATCGACAATGGTTTTGACTATAAAATGTCAAAAGAAAAAGCTTATTCAACTGACTCAAACATGCTAGGTGCAACACACGAAGCGAAAGACCTTGAGTACCTAGATGCTGGCATCAAAATCGTTGATCCAATCATGGGCGTGGCGTTCTGGAAAGATGACGTTGAAGTTAAAGCCGAAGAAGTGTCGGTTACCTTTGAAGAAGGTATGCCAGTTGCATTAAACGGTCAGCGTTTTGAAAACCCTGTTGAGTTGATTCTTGAAGCGAACCGTATTGGTGGTCGTCATGGTTTGGGGATGTCTGACCAAATCGAAAACCGTATTATTGAAGCAAAATCTCGCGGTATTTATGAAGCACCAGGCATGGCGTTATTGCACATTGCTTATGAGCGTTTGGTTACGGGTATTCACAACGAAGATACGATTGAACAATACCGCATTAACGGTTTACGTTTAGGTCGTTTATTGTATCAAGGTCGTTGGTTCGATTCTCAAGCGTTAATGTTACGTGAAACTGCGCAGCGTTGGGTGGCTAAAGCAATTACTGGTACAGTGACTTTAGAATTACGTCGTGGTAATGACTATACCATTATGAACACTGAATCTCCGAACCTCACTTATGAAGCTGAGCGTTTAACTATGGAGAAAGGTGATTCAATGTTTACGCCAATGGATCGTATTGGTCAGTTAACTATGCGTAACCTAGACATTACCGATACACGCGCTAAATTGGGTCTTTATACCAATTCTGGCTTATTGTCGATTGGTTCAGGTTCTGCAGTGCCACAATTGAAAGACAAAAACAAATAATCACTTGGTGATGATTTTGTGAAATCGAAAGCCGCTCAAATTGAGCGGCTTTTTTATGTTTGTTTAAACATGAGGACTAAACAATTCATACTAAATGAAAGCTGCAATAGAAAAATTTACAGCACTTCTTCCACCTGCAAAGTGTGGTAATAAATTTGATTACGTCCCAACTGTTTCGCACGGTACAAGGCTTGGTCTGCACGTTGTAAGAAATCGCTTTTAAAAATGTCCGCCTCACCTTTATAGACGGTAAAGCCCAAACTGATGGTGACATTACTGTCAACCAAAGATTGACTATGTGGAATCGCTAAACGCTCAACCGCTTTAAAAATATTGGAAGCCACAGCATACGCACCATGCGCATCGGTTTCTGGCAATAACACCACAAATTCTTCACCACCATAACGCGCAACAAAATCCATGTGACGAATTGAGTCTTTAATGGATTTGGCAATCGCTGAAATGACTTCATCTCCCTTTTGATGCCCATAATGATCGTTATATTTTTTAAAAAAATCGACATCGATAAAGAGTAAAGACAATGGCACTTCATCATGCCGTGCCTGTTCGAAATAGCTGTCCAGCATTTCATCAAAAGTACGTCTGTTGGATACTTTAGTCAGCGCGTCATGCTGACTTAAATGCAACAATTCTTCAGCATGAATACGGTTAATTTTTTCACTAAGTCGGGCTTGGTGCATGACCAAAAAAATCATCCGCTCACGGGTACACAGCATTTTACTGATTAAAAAACCCACTACCGTACTGCCAACCAACACCCGCCCCATCACCATCACATCAATTGGAATATACAAGGTTAATAGCATAATCATGGCAACCACAGCCGCCATTAATCCAGTCAGCAGCATGTGAAACGGCTTCACCCCCGTCAGTACAAAACCCATAATATAAATCATGCTGATGATCATCATGGCTTGGTGTCTAAACACTTCGGTATGCACCGTCATGGTCAGCCAGGTCATCGACATAATGGCCCAAAAAATCATAGCCATGGCGGCATAGGCATAATACGGGCGCAAAATTTTATAATGGGCAAAAAAGAACAGGGTCAGTAAGCAAAACGCGCCATTGACCAAGCCTAGTAAAGAGTGGATAAAATCGTGTTTAAAAAAATTACGATCAATAATCCAATAATCCCCAGTAATCATCAGCACGGTGATAATAAAGTAGATGAGTACGCCCGACCAAAAATATTGGTTAATGTTGTGCCGAGCTTGTTCAAGATGCTGTTGCCAAAACTCAACTTCCAGTTGTTTCGGAAAAACCTGCCCCGCACGTTTACGTTGACGTTTAATCAACTCTTCATTTTTTTCTTTGTCGTACTGTAGCTTGGCTAACTTATATTTGTATTCCATGGATGCTTTAAATTCCATTTAATCACGATTGTTGCACAGCAAAACTGTAACAACCTGAATATAATTTTTTTAGTGGTTTAAAAATAACACAATGTCGAAACAATTAATTCAGGCATTTCTATTTTTTATGGCTTTCGACGTTACCATTTTAACATTTATAGATTATCATCTGTTTTATTTTTCAGACTGGCAGCGCCTTGAATACGATTACTCTTATCCAGCCAGATGACTGGCATGCTCATTTACGTGATGGTTTAGCACTACAACGTACTGTTCCCGATCTTGCCAAGCAATTTTCACGCGCAATTTGTATGCCTAACCTTGTTCCACCAGTAAAAACGGTAGAAGAAGCGGAAGCGTATCGTGAACGCATCATGGCACACGTCCCTGAAGGTGTAAATTTTGATCCGCGTATGGTGTTGTATTTTACCGATCAAACCTCTCCCGAAGAAGTCAAGAAAATTAAAGCCTCTGCGCATGTGAATGCCATTAAACTTTACCCTGCTGGCGCGACCACCAATTCAGACAATGGGGTGAGCGACATTCGTAAAGTATATGCGGTGATTGAGCAACTTGAAGAACAACAAGTGCCATTATTACTGCACGGCGAAGTCACGCACAATCATGTCGATATTTTTGACCGTGAAAAACGTTTCTTAGATGAAGTGCTTTCACCATTATTACAACAATTTCCAAACTTAAAATTGGTGCTTGAACACATTACGACCTCTGAAGCAGCGCAATTTGTTTTAGAACAAGGCCGTAATGTCGCAGCAACCATTACCCCACAACATTTATTATTTAACCGTAATGATATGTTAGTAGGTGGCGTAAAACCGCATTTCTATTGTTTGCCTATTTTAAAGCGTCAAACCCATCAACAAACCTTATTAGAAGTCGCAACTAGCGGAAATCCTAAATTTTTCTTAGGGACAGATAGCGCACCGCACTCAAAAAATGCCAAAGAAAATGCATGTGGCTGTGCAGGCTGCTATAGTGCGCCTACGGCAATTGAGCTTTATGCACAAGCTTTTGATCAAGTTGGACGTATTGACCGCTTAGAAGGCTTTGCAAGCTTCTTTGGTGCAGATTTTTATGGTTTGCCGCGTAATACCAACACCATTACTTTGGTGAAAGAAGAGCAAATCATTCCAACCAGTTTAGACTACTTGGATGGTGAACAAATTATTCCGTTATATGCGGGTAAAACCATTCAATGGAGAAAAGTGTGACAGATACAACTTTGCCCGTGATGGGGCAACGTTTTCGTGGTTTTTTGCCTGTGGTGGTTGATGTGGAAACCGCAGGCTTTAATGCCCAAACCGATGCTTTGTTGGAAATTGCTGCCATTCCAATTATTTATGATGCGGATGGCAAATTTGTACCAGGTGAAGCGTATCATGCGCATATCAACCCGTTTGAAGGGGCAAATTTAGACCGTCGTTCGTTGGACTTTATTGGGATTGATCCTTTCAACCCTATGCGTATGGCTATGGCTGAAGATGAAAAAACCGCATTAAAACGGATTTTCAAATCAGTCAATGAAGTGCGTCGCCAACAGAATTGTACCCATGCCATTTTGGTCGGTCACAATGCGCATTTCGATTTAGGCTTTGTACAAGCAGCCATTGCCCGCACAGGCACGAAAAACCAAAACCCATTCCACAGCTTTTCAGTGTTTGATACAGTGACTTTAAGTGCGGTGATGTTTGGTCAAACGGTGCTGGCAAAATCATGCATTCAGGCAGGTATTGAGTTTGATGGCAAAGAAGCTCATTCAGCTTTATACGATACGCAAAAAACTGCAGAGCTGTTTTGTTTTATTCTAAATAAACTTGCGCCGCACATGGTAGAGAACTTACTCAACACAGATCAATAATACGATTTGTACTCGAACATTGAGATGTTTACAGGATGACAGACTGCGTTTGTCGTCCTGTTTTCTTTTTAGTGTTGTGGTTTTGATTCGTGCTTTTCAACCACAAGACTGAGCATCAAAATGATTTTTACTGCGAATCAGCTTTTATGCATGCAGTCTTTTGAGCTGGCTTTGGTTATAATGGCAATATTCCAATTTGTGTTATTGATTCTGCCATGTTGAAAAAAATTGTCTTGGTTTTGGTCATTCTCGCGCCTTCTGCGTTGTATCTTTATATTGTGAATCGTGAGCCTGCTCAACCTAAACCAAGCACTCAACCCGCAGCCACACAAACAACAACCACTGAAAAGCAATATCAAACCCCTGATCATTAAAATGATGCACCGTATTCAAATTTACATGCACTGATTTATTTTTAAAGATGTATTATTTTTTAAGCAAATAACAAATAGTCCGGCAGTTTTTTTAGATTCAGGTTTGACACTGTCGCTAAAAATTCATAATATACGCATCACCTCGCAACGTCCCTATCGTCTAGAGGCCTAGGACATCGCCCTTTCACGGCGGTAACCGGGGTTCGAATCCCCGTAGGGACGCCATTTATCGTGCTATACGATCATTTCTAATCCAAATTTATTATTTCAAGATTGCAGATTTGTAGTTTTTCTCTACAATACTTCGCTTCATTTCATTTTTTCTCCTATCACTTATGCCGTCATCGAATCATCAAAATGATGCTGTGCATCAAGGTAATACTATGCCTTTAAAACGTGCGATGAGCACTCGACATTTGGTTATGATTTCACTGGGCGGTGCTATTGGCACAGGTCTATTTTTAGGCTCAGGTGAAGTCATTGCACAAACAGGCCCCGTTGGCGCCATCATCGCTTATATTTTTGGTGGTTTAATTGCCTATATGGTGATGCTGTGTTTGGGCGAGCTTGCCGTACACATGCCTGTTTCAGGTTCATTTGGGGCATACGCCAAACAATATATTGGACCTGGCACGGGCTATACCATCACTTGGTTATATTGGCTCACGTGGTCGGTCACTTTAGGCACAGAATTTACCGCCGCTGCGTTGCTAATGCAGGAATGGTTCCCGCATATTTCCATGTGGATTTGGACACTGATTTTTGGTGGCGTTGTATTTGGTTTGAATATGATTTCCACGCGCTTGTTTGCAGAATCTGAGTTTTGGCTATCTTTGGTCAAAGTCGTGACTGTCATTGCCTTTATCGTTTTGGGTTTAATGGCAATTTTAGGTGCTGTGTCTTATCAAGGTTATACCTCTGCACCTTTATTTAGCAATTTAACCGCACAAGGTTGGTTTCCTGAAGGGCTATTCCCTATTTTTGCAACCATGTTAATTGTTAATTTCGCCTTTTCAGGTACAGAGTTGATTGGTGTTGCCGCAGGTGAAACCAAAGACCCTGCCAAAAACGTGCCTAAAGCAATCAATACCGCAATTTTCCGTCTGTTGATTTTCTTTGTAGGTACCATTGTGGTGATTAGTGCCTTGCTACCACATCAGGCTGCAGGTTTGGCTGCAGAAGGTGTAAGCAGCAGTCCTTTTGTAACGGTGTTTAATCAGATTGGTATTCCTTATGCGGAAGATATTATTCGTTTTGTGATTATCACAGCGTTACTCTCTGCAGCGAACTCAGGTTTATTTGCAGCTTCACGAATGATGTGGTCGCTCTCACACCAAAAGCAATTACCACAGATTTTTTCTAAGGTGAATGCGCGTGGTATTCCTTATATTGCAGTCATGGTCACCATGCTCGGTGCAATGCCAGGTTTATTGTCTGAACAATTTGCGCCTGAAACCATCTTTAAAAACCTCTTGGGTGTGGCTGCATTTACCATGGTCGTGGTCTGGATGAGCATTTGTTTAAGCCAGTTTAACTTCCGTCGCCAATGGTATAAACAAGGTAAAACCGTGCAGGACTTAGGTTTTGCTGCACCGCTATTTCCAATAGTGCCTATTTTAGGTTTTGTGTTCTGTTTTATTACTTGCTTAAGTATGGTGTTTGACCCTGAAATGCTGGCAGGTTTTATTGGCTGTATGATTTTTATTGTGTTGTGCTATCTCAGTTATTACATGATTTATCACAAAAAATCATAATGCTTTTTTAGCGATGATGTAAAACAATAGGGGCGATCTTCGGATTGCCTTGTTTTTTGAGTTGTGTTGATTAGCAATGAATACTGCAAAATACAAAGAAAATCATGCTGCTCTAATAAATGTGTCCATTTAAAAATAACTTGAAAAGCATGATTTTTACCGCTTCAAACGTATCACGACAGCAGAATAGTTTTAATTTTATTCAGTTGAACATTTTTTTCAGAATTATTGCAGAAAAGCGTTTGACACCCCCCCTTATACGCCCTATTATACGCCCACCTCTGAAACGTCCCTATCGTCTAGAGGCCTAGGACATCGCCCTTTCACGGCGGTAACCGGGGTTCGAATCCCCGTAGGGACGCCAATTTCAGAAGTAGATATTTTTTTAAGTCCCTATCGTCTAGAGGCCTAGGACATCGCCCTTTCACGGCGGTAACCGGGGTTCGAATCCCCGTAGGGACGCCATATTCTCAACAACTGCATTGGTTGTTACATGGTTTAAAAATATAAACTTCTATTTGTCCCTATCGTCTAGAGGCCTAGGACATCGCCCTTTCACGGCGGTAACCGGGGTTCGAATCCCCGTAGGGACGCCATATTTCCCAAGATTTAGCATGTTCTTTGTCTAACTCTTGCATAACAATAAATAGTGTTTCAGCTACATTTAACCTTGCAATTTCAGCCATTTGGCATACGTGGTAAGGCGTTGGCTTTCTTCTTCCTGCTTTCCAATCTGATATAACTGTCGGTGCAATATCTAATCTACTAGATAGATTTTCATAGCTTCCTATTCTGTCTTTACACATTTCGATCAAGTCTTTAAGCATTTATGCCCCCTTGTCTTTTACATATTTGTGAACTAGATTGACTTCACATAATTGTATAGTTTTTTTTGTTCAGAACTTTACAAATTTGTGAAGTACACAAAATAAAGGGGCAACACATGAGCGATTACAACAATAACCCTGCTGGGGCTAAGCAGTACGTTTTAGATCAGATTGCACAGATTGAAAACTACGAAGGCCCGCATTTTGCCATTATTGATTTAATTCAAGATCAAGTTTATGGAGCAATCAAAGCCTATTCTGCTCTCGGTCTTTTCGATTACTTTGAAGTTGATGAACTCGCTGCAAAACTTTCAAAAGCTCATTGGTCTGCTACTTCAAACATTATTAACAATAATTTTAATTGAGTATAAAAAATGACTGAATTAGAAGCATTTGAAACTATCGCTCGCAAAGTCCACTCGGACGGACAAGCTTCAATCATGGATGGGATTCCTTGCCCTCATTCTGTTTCAGTCCTTTTTTATATTGAAAACTTTTTAAATGATCTAGGTCAATGCTCTCCAGTAGTGTCTGCATTAACTCATGACCTAGACATACATAACCGTGAATGCATCGAGTTCAACGGGAGCTATGGCTATGATGACTAATTACAAGGCTAATCAAACACTTAACCCTTTATCCACATCTCCACTGTGGGTATCACTTTTTAGCGATGTTTCCCCCCGTAGTAACACGGGGGAAAAGTCCCGCAGTGAATCCATGCACAGCCTAGAAAAAGCCTATAAAGATTACCCGTTACAGCACACCGTTACGGTACTTACCGAAGATGGCCCAAAACCCGTATTAATCCGTCGTCCTGCTGCTGGAGAAGTTGCCGTTATAGATTGGTTAAACATAACCATGCATAAAGACACGTTCTTAAATTCAGTTACCACAAAATTAACCGAAAACCCTGATACTTATTGTGTATATGCCCTAGAAGCTGTCCTTAAAGATATTTTCGGTTTTGGTATCGAAAAGAAGATGGTTAAGGGCATCAATTACTATGATGAAGCCTATCAACTCGAAAATGAGTGCGGTTTCATCTGTGTAGGCGGTCAAAACAATACAATTATGCTTTCTATCTCTGGTCAAGGTTGTACGGCTGGACGTTACGGTTGGGAAGAAGACTTACATGCTTGGCTCTCGCTTTATGCTCATCGTCCTAAGATTACTCGTATTGACTACGCTTTTGATGATCTTGAAGGAGTTCTTGTTTCGCCTGATTGGGCTGATCAACAAGATTCTATCGGGGGATTTACTTCTGGGGGAAGACCTCCTGCCTTTCGCACTGACGGCTGTTGGAAGCGCCCTGACGGTACTGGTCGTACCGCTTATTTGGGGAAACGAACAAGTTCAAAGTTCTGCCGTGTCTACGAAAAAGGAAAACAACTAGGCGACCCAAACAGCCTTTGGACACGTGTAGAGGTTGAGTTTAAATCTCGCTCTTATCACATCCCTTTAGATGCCTTGCTTAATGCATCTGAACACTTTCTCGCAGCTTATCCGTGCTTTCACGTCTTTGATGATCAATCTAAGGCGATCAAGTTTGAAATGCTCGAGAAAAAAGCCGAAATCACTTGGGAAAAAGCTATCGAAATTACCAAGCATCAATTTGGCAAATACTTAAACGCTTTCCGTAAATTCTATGAAGATGATTCAAAAGTCTTGGATATCTTGATGCCTGAAAAGGATGAGTTTCCTAAACGGCTAAAACCCTTACTCGTAGATTTTACATCGTCACTTCCCCCTACTGCGTTGCCTGCATAGGTTAGGAATATCACTTAGGCTATTTAGGAATATTAACCATGCGCTTTACTACTACTGCCGTTATTACTGGTGCGAAATGCTACAACAATACTGTTGATGGTGTTCTTCATAACTTCACAAAAATTTATGTGATGACTGATCTAGGTGATTCAGGTTTTGGATCTGCCACTGTCGAATACAAGTGGGGCACGGCTGACAACATTAAAAAGATTCAGGATTTGCCTTTCCCTGTTAATGCAAATATTTCAATGGAAATCGTCACGAATGGTAATAAACAAATGACCATTGTTCATGACGTTTCTCCAGTAGCTCAAAAATGATTGTAGCCATTTACGGCTCTTGGGAATGTTCTAAATGCTACTGCATATTTTTCTATGTACAGCAAAAAGATTTACACGAAAAAACCTGTAAAGGCTAAGGATTTATAAGAATGTCATACGAGTGCAAAACGCTAGATGAATCAGGCTCACTGCCCGTATGTACGGAATGGCAAGAAGCTAGCTTTTTGCCTGAATTAACTGGAGCAGATCGGGACATGATTCTCCAGTGGGCGATAGGGATATTTGCGCTGGTCTTTGTCGTTAAAAAAATAATGCGCTTTTTTTAACTGGAGAAATGTCATGAAAAAGACAACTCAAAACCGCTTAGCGGTAATTAACCGTAAAAACATTGCAACGTATGGTTTAGGTGCTGTTGCTTCAACTGCACTTATGTCGGGTAATGCTCATGCTCTTGATGTATCTACTGCCTTAACTGGTGCAGATGCAGAAGCGAATATTGAAACAGGTGCGCTTTGGGCATTGGGTATCGTAGTTGTAATTTACGGTGCTAAAAAAGTTATCGGCTTCTTCGGTCGCTAATTTTGGAGCCAAGAAAATGACAGAATCTGATCTTAACTGGATTATTTTAGCTGTTGTTTTCTTGGCTTTTTATCGTCTGCTTAAATAAGAAATTAAATATTTGGGGGTTTTATGAAAGCGTTTAAATATTTAGTTTTTTTCTTTTTATTTTTTTTTAGTTCTTTTACTTTTGCAGGTTGGTCTGCTATAAACGGTTCACAGACTGCTACAGGTTCAACTAAAGATTCTGCATGTCAAAACTATTTGAATAAGTATTTAACTTTGTGGTCTTATGTTGTTCAAGATTCAACTTGTCGTTTTTATAGAAGTGGATCAACTAATCAATATGCTTCTTTAATTGAAAATTCAGCTTCCTGTACTGCTGGTGAAACTTCATTTTTAGATGGTTATATCACTTCAAGTACTGGATTCGCTCCCACATCTGTTTGCTTTCAAGGTTGTACGTGGACAAATACATCAGGTGGCACAGCTTTTGATACACCTAACGGCAATCTTGATTGGGGATTCGATGCAGAAAATACAGGTAATTCATGCACAACTGAAACACCAAAAGGCGAAGATACGCCTAATGGTGATCCTCAAGATGGCTCTAATGGTAATGATGGTTCATCAGGTTCAAATGGGGGCTGTACAGAGGGAAGCACATCAATAGAATGTCAAGGCGGTACTGGTGGTGATGGTGGTCAAGGCGGTACTGGCGGTGATGGTGGTTCAGGTACAGGCGGACAAGGTGGCAAAGGTGGAAATGGCGGTCAAGGTGGTAAAGGCGGTGATGGTGGCAAGGTAACCGTAGAAATGACGCCAGTAGTTAATGCAATTAATACAATGTCTGCTGCTATTATTAATAAATTAAATACTGTTGCAACTGATATTAAAAACTCAATTTCTCAAATGTCTGCTGCTATTACAGATAAAATTGGTATTACTAATAACAAATTAGATCAAGTCAAAGCAGAGATAGCCAATCAAGCGCAAGCTACTCAAAACGCAATTAATCAAAATACTCAAGCTGTAAACGCACAAGGCAAAGCAACTCAAGATGCTATCAACTCAAATACCGATGCTGTAAACGCACAAGGAAAAGCAACTCAAGACGCTATTAATGCAAACGGTGACAAAATCAAAGGTGCTATTGATGGAAATACTGACGCTATTAATGCAAATGGTGAAATGCTTGGTGAAAAGATAGATAAAACAAACTCATTACTTGATGAGATAAAACAATGGTTATTTGAAGAGCCTGATTTATCAGAATTTGAAGCTGAAACACCACATCGAGAATTAAATCCCCAAAGTTTTTCTACAAATATTTTTGGTTCATCTGCTGCATGCCCTGCTAGTAGAACATTATCAATGACAATGTTTACAGGTCGTTCATTTTCTAAAACTTTTAGTTTTGAAATGTGGTGTGAAAAACTATCTATATTTGGCACTTTAATTTTATTAGTAGCTTATGTTTTCGCTGCTTATATTGTTGTGAGTAAATCCTAATGCCACAAATATTAATAGTTATCTTAACTGCCTTTGCTTCTTCACTTGTTGCAAAATTAATGCTTGGAGCAGGCTTAGCTTTTCTTTCTTATACATTTATTAATGACTTAGTTTTACAAGCTCAAGGTGCAATGTCGGGTTTATTAAATAATATTCCATCTGATATTTTGGGCATTTTAGGAATATTAAAAATCCCGCAAGCATTGTCAATAATCATGTCTGCTATTGGTACAGCAGCATTTATTAAGTCGTCCAAAATTGCGCTTGGAAAAGCCTAATAAACGAGTGAGGAGGAGGAACGACGACCGACACGAGTGTTTAGGCGTTCCAAAGCGATATGGCAATATTAATTACAGCACCTTTAGGCACTGGCAAAACCCTATATACAATCGAGCTGATTTTTGAATATTTAAACCAGGGTCGCCCTGTTTACTCTAATATTGTTGGTTTAAAAATACCTGGTGTCATCAATGTTGAGTCTACTTCTCAAAGTCCTTTCGACTGGCGAGATCTGCCTAATGATGCTGTCTTAGTTTATGATGAAGCGCACGAACACCCTGCATATTCTGAACGTGACTTATTAAAAAATTTAACTATTGAGGAATATGAAAAACGATTAAAAGAAGCAGAAAATTTAGATTTGCCTGACACCAAAAAGAAGTCTTTGATCTCAACTATTGAAAGGGAATATTCCAAAGCACTAAGACGCAAAAAAGAACAAATACTTGATATTGGGCTTTCAATGTCAATGCACAGGCATTTCGGTCAAGAAATATTATTAATTACTCAAAATCCCACTAAATTAAATAAAGATGTTTTAGGCAACGTCACAATTCATTATGTTATGCGTAGAAAATTTGGTTTTGAAGCTGCAAACATTTGGACATTTGGCGAAGCTATGACTACTTGGGGCAAGTCTGTTGCTGATTCTGCTTTAGAAAAAAAGTATTGGCGTTTTCCAAAGCATTTATACAAATTTTATGTTTCATCTGAAAAACATAATATGAAAAAATACTTTCCTAAAAAGTATTACGCTTTTGCTTGTATTCCATTACTGATTTTTTATCTTGGATATTCAAAAGCATCTGATACAGGTTTTTTTGGATTAATACCAAAAAAAGAACAAGAAACGCAATTAACTCATAATGTTGTTAAGCCTGTTGAGGGCAAGACTAAACAAGATTTACATGACGAAATACAGGCTGAAAAGTTGGGTTTAACATTAGATCAATATAGAGATTTAAAAAACCCACAAGCGAACAATGAACAAAATTTAGAACTTACTCAAAATTCATTACATCAGATCACAGCACAATACAAAGCAAGTGACCCATTTGATTATTCATATATGCAAGCTCCTCCAGTGACAGCCTACCAAGTCTTTTCGGGTTGCTTTAATGGTGTCGCATACGATACGCAAGGCACAATTTTACATGATGCGCCAAAAGACCTTTGCAAGCGTGTTATGGCTGGAGATCGCCCATTCAATCCATATAGGAATACCAATAATGCAATGGTTACTCAAGACAGTATTACGCAAGATTATTCACAAGCTGCTGAACAAACTGTTCAACAGGTTCAATTAACGCCCGATGAATTGGCGAAGTTCCAACAAGCTAAAGAGATGGGGCTTATTTAGAGTTTTGGCTCTTTTCTTTCTTGTTTTTCATCTTTCTTTTTCAGAAGCTTAAACATTTCTTTTCCTGCAATTAAGTATTGCACGTATGTCGTTATGCTTGTAAATATGAAACCACCAATAAGGAAACCCATCCAAAAAACATATTTATTTATAGAGCAATCAAACATGCTGAAATCCAAGATTATTTTTTCTCATGATATATCTTATTTTCAAACAATCCCAGTAGTCTATTTTGTACTGTACTGTATCGTATTTTAGTACAGTACAGTACAGTACAGTACATATCAGAGCAGGCGGAGTGCCTGCGAACTGACGCTATTTAAATTTCAAAACCTTCCTTTCCCTGATTACAAGCTCCCTTTTGCCTGCAAACGGGGATAATTAGAGCGTCCCGCATGGGCGCGAACTGATATATTTTAACTCCCGATACAAATAAGTAGTTGTATTTATGAATGTTAGAGAAATAGTTGAGTTTTACGCTCGCAATGGGCTTTTTGATTCTAAATATACTTATTCAGATAAAATCATGCACCTAGAATGGTTTTATCAATTTGATGAAGTCACAATAGAATTGATCAATGAATATTGTGCATATAGAAAATTACAGGGAGTGAAAAACAGCACAATTAACCGTGAATTAAATCTTATTAAGTCTGCTTTTAATTATTACCTGAAACATAAAAACGTCACTTTTAAAAATGTATTTAATGGCTTTCGCTTATTTGAAGAAGATTATATCCCAAAGTTTTTAAATGCGACTGAATGCCAGAAGCTATTATTTGCTGCAAAGCGTTACAACAATTATCTATTACATGATTTTATCTTGCTTGCGCTCAATACTGGTTGCCGTGCTTCTGAATTGACAACACTTACATGGGATAACGTGTCTATCAATGACCGTTTTCTTATTATCCGTAATTCCCTGTCTAAGAATAAAAAGACTGTTTACAAGCCTATCAATGATACTTCTTTCGATGCGCTCATTCGGCTTAAAACACATCGGAAGTTTGTTTTTTACAATCCTAAAACCAACAACCATATAAAAAGTTTCAGGCGTGGTTTTCAATGTGCTGCACAACGTGCTGACTTAGGGCATTTAAGAATCCACGATTTACGTCATACATTTGCAAGTTTTTTGGTAAAGCAAGGCGTTCCGATCTATCACGTTTCAACATTATTGGGTCACTCTGACACCCGCATCACCCAGCGTTACGCCCATTTAGCACCTGAAAATTTACATGAGGTCTTAAAATGTTTACCTTCTTTGGTATAAATTTACAAATATTTACAATTAATTTGATAAATAAGATACTCGCCCTTTCACGGCGGTAACCGGGGTTCGAATCCCCGTAGGGACGCCATATTCGAGATGTTTACATCTCAACAAAAAGCCCAATCAATATGACTTGGGCTTTTTGCTATCTAACGCATTAGTTTTATATTTCAATCTGTGCGGACTGATTCAAAAACCATAGTTTAAGCTTTGAATCCGTCCACTGAGGTTTGAAAAATACGAATCAAGCTGATTTACGTGAGTTGACCTGTCCTTTAATCACCGCAGTTAAATTGCCTTTTAAATATTTGAAAAAGACTTTTAAAGGCGAGAGTTTCGGGTTTGGACGCTTGCCTTGTGCAATTGCTTTGAACTGCGCGGCATACCAAATAATTTCCATAATTGCCATTTTATCAATCATCGGGATACCAGTTTTAATTTTATCGACCCCGTAACGTACATCTTGACCCGCCAACAAACGGTTGGCTAAATCGGTTTCTACCGCAAATGGTCGGGCGATCCCAATAAAGTCACATGCACCACTGTCCAAAGCAGCATTCATGGCAACTACCGTTCTAAAACCACCTGTCACCATTAAGTGGCATTTCACCTGACTGCGAATCAATTCCGCAAAAGATAAAAAATAGGCTTCACGGGCAATGGTACTTGGTTTACGTTTATCAGCTTTAGAGCCTGCCATCGCGGGTGCTTCATAAGTACCACCTGAAATTTCAATCATATCTATACCTGCTTCATCCATGGCTTTAAACACGCTAATCACTTCTTCTTCAGTGATGCCGCCACGTTGAAAATCTGCAGAGTTTAGTTTGACTGATACAATAAAATTGTCTGAGGTCGCTGCACGTACCGCTTGATAAATTTGCATCAAAAAGCGCATACGGTTTTCAATATTGCCGCCCCATTGGTCTTGGCGTTTATTGGTCAGTGGCGATAAAAACTGGCTGATCAAATAGCCATGCGCACCATGCAGTTGAATCCCTTCAAAGCCCGCTTGCTCACAAATCTGTGCAGCTTTGGCAAAACGCTGAATAATATCGAGGATTTCATCTTCATGTAGTTCACGTGGTGTACCAAAACTCAAAGCTAAACTTGGACTAAAAGGCACAGCCGAAGGTGCAACCGTTTCTTTATTCAAACCTTTCGGACATTGCCGCCCAGGATGTGACAACTGTACCAATTGCACCATGCCATAACGTTTACCAACTTCTGCCCACTGTTTGAGCTTTTCTATATCTCGGTCTGATTCAATTCCCACAACACCCGGTTCATTTTTGGCACGTAAATCGACCATTACGTTGCCAGTGATGGCACAGCCCAAACCACCTTTTGCCCATGCTTCATATAGACCTAAATGCAGGCTATTCGGCTGCCCTGCCGTGTTGGCAAGCGCCTCACTCATCGCGCCTTTAATGATGCGATTTTTAAACATGGTATTACGAATCTGAATTGTTTCGGCAAGATGGCTCATACACTGTTCCGTATTGTGTTTTATTGGTCTTTTTTACTCTAAAGATTTTTCGGAACAGGTCAATGCCATTTTGACAAATCTTATTGTCAAAATGGTAAAACAAGTCAGCCAGCCGAAATAGCTGTTTAAAAATATTGAAGGTTTAATACTCACTGGCAGCAATCAATTGACGGGTATATTCTGTTTGCGGATGGCTAAATAACTGTACAGTATCTTGAAATTCCATGACTTTCGCTTGATGCAGCACCAACACTTTTTGACACAGTGCTTTCACCACTTGCAAATCGTGGCTAATAAACAAATAGCTCATCTGTTCTTGCTGCTGCAAACGACGTAACAGCTGCACGACAGCACGTTGCGTGGTACGGTCTAAGGCAGAAGTCGGCTCATCCATAATTAACAGTTTAGGACGCAGCACCAACGCGCGTGCTAATGCAATCCGTTGACGTTGCCCACCCGACAATTCATGCGGATAGCGTTGTTTAAAACTCACAGGCAATTCCACTTTGCTTAGAGCTTCATCAATGCGCTGGATGATTTCAGGCTTGGACAATTGTTGCAATGCCAAACCCTCACCAATGGTTTGCTCCACATTTAAACGTGGATTTAAGCTGCTAAACGGGTCTTGAAATACAATTTGAAACTGCTGACGTAAGGGACGCAATTGGCGTTCATTCAGTTGATTCAGATCTTGCCCAAGTAGTTCAATTTTTCCCTCACTTTCAATCAATCGTGCAATTGCAAGTGCCAATGAACTTTTACCCGAACCACTTTCACCGACAATACCAATAGATTGACCTTGCGGAAGTTGCAAGCTTAACGGCTCAACCGCAACCACATAATCTTTAACCCGATTCAGCAAGCCTTGTTTAATCGGGAATTTCACAGCAACCTGCTCCAACTCCAAAATGGTCGGCAACTCATCAACCTGCAAAGCTTCACCAAAATCATGATTCAACAAGTTTTGGGTATAGGCTTGCTGCGGTCTATTAAAAATATCTGCCACACTGCCCTGTTCTTCGACCCGTCCATGATTCATGACAATGACCTGATCTGCATATTGTTTGACCAAGTTCAAATCGTGGCTGATCAAAATCATGGCCATATTATGACGCACTTGCAGGCTTTTTAATAAATCCAAAATCTGCGCCTGCAAAGTGACATCTAAAGCAGTGGTTGGTTCATCGGCAATTAAAATATCGGGATCAAGTGCCAACGCCATTGCGATCATCACTCGCTGACGTTGCCCCCCAGATAATTCATGTGGGTAACGCTTTAGTTTTTCTTCAGGCTGAGGAATGCCAACATCCTCAAGTAATTGCAATACCCGAGCACGCGTTTTTTCCTTGCTCCAACCTTGGAGCAACAAACTTTCACCAATAATTTTTTCCACGCGATGCAACGGATTTAAAGCCGTCATCGGTTCCTGAAAAATCATGGCAATTTTTTGACCACGAACTTGCCGCAATTGTTGCGGTTTAAGGCGAAGTAAATCCTGTTCTGCAAAGATTGCCTGACCTTGCACCTGTAAATGTTCGGGCAATAAACCTAGCAACGCCAAACTGCTAATAGATTTTCCAGAACCACTTTCACCGACTAACGCAATAGTTTCGCCTGCATGCAGCTCAAAGTTTAAATCGTGCAGCAAAACCTGTTCCTGCTGCCGAATATGCAGATGACTGACTGTTAGCAATACTGCAGGCTGTGACGCATTTGAAGGTTTAACGTCTTGGATCGAATGCATCACGGGTCGCTTCTCCAATATAAATCAACAAGGACAGCACAATCGCTAAGGTAAAAAAGCCTGACAACGCTAACCACGGTGCATTTAAATTATTTTTGCCTTGTAACAGCAACTCACCTAAAGATGCTGCATCGGGCGGTAAGCCATAACCTAAAAAATCCAGTGCAGTTAAAGCTGTAATATTGGCGGTTAGCATAAATGGCAACTGCGACAAACTCGAACTCATGGCATTGGGTAAAATATACCGAAACATAATGGTACGATCGGTTACGCCTAAACTTCGCGCTGCACGGACATAGTCAAAATTTCGGGCGCGTAAAAATTCTGCTCGAACCAAGCCGACCAGTGTCGTCCAGCCAAATAACAGCATAATCACAAATAGCCAATACACACTTGGGGTAAACATGCTGACCAAAATCATCACCATGAACAGCATCGGTAAACCGCCCCACACCTCTAAAACGCGCTGACCAATTAAATCGACCCAGCCGCCATAGTAGCCCTGAATTGCCCCGACCAAAATGCCCAAAGCTGCCGATGCAAAAGTCAATGCAAAGCCAAATAACAGCGATACACGCAAGCCATATAAAATTCGCGCCAACACATCGCGCCCTTGGTCATCTGTACCTAGCCAATTTTGTGCAGTTGGTGCAGAAGGTACAGGAACGGCCAAATCTAAATTCGGGGTCTGGTAAGAAAACTCAATGAGCGGCCAAACTGCCCATCCTCGGTCTGCAATCAGTTGTTGCACCACTGGGTCTTTATAATCTGCTTCGGTTTCAAATACACCGCCAAAGGTCGTTTCAGGATAAGCCTTGAACACTGGCAGATATAAAGATTGCTCATATTTGACCAATAACGGTTTATCATTGGCAATCAGTTCTGCCGCCAAAGACAACACAAAAATAATGATAAAGACAATGAAACAACCAAAACCCAATTTATTCTGTTTAAAACGCTGCACACGCGCCTGCATGATCGGTGACATTATTTTGCCCCTCGCGATTCAAAACTAATACGTGGGTCAATCACCTGATATAACACATCGCTGATTAAGCGCAGAATTAAGCCCAATAAGGTAAAAATAAACAAAGTACCAAAAATTACAGGATAATCACGCTGCACAATCGCCTCAAAACCAAGCAGGCCTAATCCATCCAAATTAAAAATAATTTCGATGAACAAGTTCCCGACAAAGAAAATACCCACCAACGCTTCGGGCAAACCTGCAATTACAATTAGCATGGCATTACGAAACACATGCCCATATAACACACGCGATTCGGTTAGACCTTTAGAACGTGCCGCCAACACATACTGCTTGTTTAATTCTTCCATAAATGAATATTTGGTCAGATAGGTCAGCCCTGCAAAACCACCAATCACCATCGCCAATAAAGGCAAAGTTATGTGCCAAAAATAATCGGTAATTTTTCCCCACAGACTTAATTGTGCAAAGTTCTCAGACACCAAACCCTGTAAGGGGAACCACTGAAAATATGAACCACCCGCAAAAAATACAATCAGCAAAATAGCAAAGGCAAACGCAGGAATGGCATAACCGACTGCCAACAAAATAGAAGTGGCTTTATCAAACAACAAGCCATGCTGACGGGCTTTTTTAATGCCTAAAGGAATAGAAATTAAATAAATCAGCAAGGTGCTCCATAAACCTAAAGATAGCGATACAGGTAATTTTTCCCATAACAATTGGGTCACAGGTTTATCTTTAAAAAAGCTGGTGCCAAAATCGAACTGCACATAGCTGGTGAGCATTTGCCAAAAGCGTTCATGTGCAGGTTTATCGAATCCATATTGCGCTTCGATTTTTGCGACCATTTCATCACTTAAACCTTTAGCACCTTGATAATTGCTGCTATTGGAGGTTGCAGCAGTTTCCCCGCCTGTCGCCCCCATGCCCTGAAAGGCTTCGGCTTGCTGAATCGCCTGTTCGACTGGACCGCCCGGTGCAATTTGAATCACCACAAAGTTAATCAATAAAATGAAAAACAAGGTTGGAATAATCAGGAGCAATCTTTTGAGTATGTATGTGCCCATGTACTTACCTTTTGGCAATGTTCTGGTTTATCGCAAACACTGTCATGCTTGAGTTTTAAAATCGTTATTGTTGACGTAAATAATGTGCAACTTTCTTGGCTTGGGCAGCATCACTCCACCAATAATCAATTCCTGCCGATAGTTTAGGTTTGATGGCGGGCTGACGATACATATTCCAATAGGCATACCAGTTTTCACCTTTGCCATAGGTTGGAATTTGATAATACCCCGCACGCAATAAACGATCCAAAACTTTGGTACGCACAATCAATTGTTCACGATTAGGCGCACGAATCAACTGTTGTACCACTTCATCAATTACTGGGTTTTTAATGCCTGCGTAATTATAGTTTCCTGGTTGATCTGCGGCAGCACTACTCCAAAGCTGTGCTTGCTCATTGCCTGGACTTAAAGATTGCGGCATGACACTGGTGGTCATATCAAAATCGGCACGGCGCATGCGTTCAATATATTGCGGCACATCGACATGCCGAATATTTACCGTAACGCCCAGACGTTTCATATTGCGCACAAAAGGCACTAATGTGCGTTGCAAACCATCCTGATGAATTAAAAATTCAATTTGAATGGCTTTGCCTTTGGCATCGACCAATTTACCTTGCTGAAAACGATAACCCGCTTTCAAAAGCAATTCACGGGCTTTAAGCAAGCCGTTACGGTTAAAGCCACTGGCATCAGTCACAGGATACTGCCAATTTTGCAATACGCCTTGGCGTTGAATAGGATGCAGCTTGGCCAAATAGGGTTTTAAAACAGACAATTCTGCGGCTGAAGGTGTGCCTTTGGCTTCTAATTCACTGTTAGAAAAATAACTTTGCAAACGGCGATATTGCCCATAAAACAAGGCTTTGTTTTGCCATTCAAAATCATAAGCGTAGGTTAAAGCCTGCCTAAAACGAATATCCTGAAACGCATGTCTGCGGGTATTAAAAACAAAACTTTGGGTCGGAATTGGGTTTTGGTGCTGAAATTTATGCTTGACCACCATGCCCGCATTCACAGCAGGAAAACGATATTCAGTGACCCATTTTCGTGCGGTATATTCTTCATGCAACGTGTATTGCCCCGACTTAAACCCTTCGAAGGCAATATCCAGATTGCGATAATAAACATACTTCAGGCGGTCAAAATTATAGCGCCCTTTATTTACGGGTAAATCTTTGCCCCAATAATTTGGATTACGCTTATAAGTAATGCTGCGCCCTGCATCAATCCGCTCAATAAGATACGGCCCTGAACCTAAAATCGGTTCTAGTGTGATGCGGGTAAAGTCACGCTTTTGCCAGTCTTTTTTAGAATAGATTGGCATTTGCGACAAAATCAGCGGCATTTCTGCATTGTTAGTGGATTTAAAACTGACTTTAACCTGATGCTTAGACAAGACCGTGGTTTTATCTAAATCGGATAAATACATTTGCAAACCTGGATTAGACTTGGTCTGAAAAGCATCAAAACTGAATTTCACATCATCTGCTGTAACTGGGCTGCCATCACTAAATTTAGCTTTAGGATTTAAATGAAAAATGACAAATGCAGTTTGCTTGGGGTCATAGCTGACTTTTTCTGCCAATAAGGGATACATCACCCCCGGCTCATCTAAAGAACTGCTCATGAGTGAATCGAATATAAAACTCACCCCATCGGTTGAGCTGCCCTTGCCATTCATGTCATTTAAATTATCAAAAGTGCCATTACTGGCACGAATTAAATCGCCACCTTTGGGCGCTTGCGGGTTGGCATAAGGCATAGCCGAGCGCCCCACATACTGAGGCTGGCTATGTACGGCAATATAGGGCGTGGTGTGTAACGCAGCCCATCCAAACTGCGGCAAGACCACACAACCTAAAATACAGCCCAGATATTGATGTGTCTTTTTTATGGCAAATGACATGCACACAGCTCCTTGTGCAGTATTCCTGAGGATGCCGTCAAAACATGACATCCTCAGGATTAAACTTTACAGATTCGGGACTTTAATCACATCGCCAATACGCAATTGAGTATTTGGCTGCATATCATTTAAATCTGCCAATGCTTTGGTGTCGATGCCATAACGACTGGATAAGCCAATCAGCGTATCCCCACGTTTCACTTTATATTCAGTTACGGTTTTGGGAACTTGAATATTTTGTCCAATGCGTAAACCTGAACGTGGCGTTAAGTTATTTAAACTCGCCAATTCTGCAACCGACACACCCACACGGCTGGCAATCGAATTTAAAGACTCACCACTTTTAACGGTATAAGTTTCGGTGGCTTTACTACTGCTGCTTTTCGCAGCACTTACGACCTCTGTTTTTACTTCATTTTTTGCAGCGCTGGCATCGACTTTTAAGCGTTGTCCAATGCGGACATTGGCAGTACGTGAAAGATCATTCAGCTCTGCCAAATAATTCAATTGCAATTTATATTGGCGCGCAATACTGCTTAAAGTTTCCCCTGCTTTGACCACGTGAATATCATTGGTGGTTTCAACCACCGCTTCAACTTGGGCTTTTTTCTCAGGAACATCCCCCGTGAGTTTAAGAATTTGTCCTGCTCTTAAACCACTGTTACGGCTTAGATTGTTTAAGTCTGCAATATAGTCTTGGCTGAGATTATATTTTGTCGAAATCGCCGATAAGGTATCGCCACGTTGTACCGTATAACGCTCAGGCACATTGACACCTGCAGGCACTTTGAGGGTTTGACCAATGCGCACACCGCTTTGCGTGCTTATATTATTTAAACTGGCGAGCTCTGCCAAAGAAATTTTGGCTTGGTTGGCAATGCTCGATAAAGTATCACCACGCTGTACTTGGTAGTTTTCAGTCGGATAGTTTGGCTCTGCTGCTTTTGTTTCTGACTTACTGGCTTCAGCTTTGCTCGCTTCCGTTTTTTGTGCAGTCACTTCATTTACAGGCACATTAATGCGTTGCCCAACCAATAAGCTACTGTTCGCGTTTAAACCTGGAGTTAAATCAGCCAATTCCTGATTTGACAAGGCATAACGGTCTGCAATCAGTTTTAAGTATTCGCCACGCTTCACTACGTAAGTTTTGGTTGCGATTTTTGCAGCCTGTTCTGCGGCTTTTTTGTCGGCTTCTGCTTTGGCTTTAGATGCAGCCGTTTCTTTTAAACTTAGACGCTGCCCTACAAATAAGCCACTGGTGGTGCTTAAGTTATTAAAATCTGCCAATTGTTTTACAGTTAAACCAAACTGACTGGCGACACCTGTTAAGGTATCATTGGCTTGCACCACGTATTGCTCAGGCATGGTTTTTGGCTTAGCAGGCTCTGCCTGTACTTGTGGCTTGGCGTCGTATAAATAAATACTGGTGCCCACATACAAAGTTGCATCTGGAGCAATTTGGTTCCACTTGGCAATATCACGCCAGTTCAAGCCATTTTTCATGGCAATACTGGCCAAGGTGTCCCCCGCTAACACGGTGTACGTGGTACGTTTGCCTTTTGGTGGTACGACCACCACTTCAGACTCCGTACGCACATAATTCTTACCTTGGTTACGCTTTGCTTCTTCTGAATCTAGGCGCGTATTTTCTGCCACACTTTTCGGGTAAGCAAAACCTTTGGTTAATTCTTTACCTTGCTGCTCTGCAACAGACAGACTGGTCTGAATAGCGGTCAGCTTAATTTTTCCATCGTATGGATCAACAATTTCAGTGCCTTGAGGCGCAATTTGTTTCAACTCAGCCACAAGTTGTTCTTGTTCTGCTTTAGAAGCCACAGGCTGCAACACTTCTTCTACAGTTTTATTGCTACCTTCTGCCTGCACTGCTGCAAGAATTTGCTCACGCTCAGTATTGGAAATTGGTGGTTCAATCCGCACAGGCTGAATATTGGCAGCAGGTGTAACAGCAACAGGAATACGCGGCGCACTTGGAATATCGCTACCCGCAGCAAATGCTGCCAAAGCGTCCGAACCTTGTGGCGTACGTGACAAACGTGTAGGCGTAGTCGTTGCTGGTTTTGAAACACTGGCTGTAGTCGATGCTGTGCTTGGTGTAGTGGTAGTTGTGACTGCCGTAGAGGCAGCAGGCTTGCCTGTAGTCGTTCTGGTTGTTGTACTGGTCGTTAACGCAGGTGGCTCAGATTTAGATGGTGTAATGGTCACACCAGAAGATGAAAACGATGGTGTGTTGCTGCTATTGCTTGCCCATAAACCGCCACCACCTTGTAGTTTTTTCAATCGTGCATCGACTGTTGGGCTTAAATCTGCAGGAATCAAAATACGCATTGGACTTTGGGTGTCAATCCGATCCCCACGATGTCCAGGGTTAAGCGAATACAGTTCGGCACGGCTGAGACCGGTAATATTGGCCACATCATTTAAATTCACCGCGCCCACATTAATTTCACGGAAGTGTGGACGGTTGGCAATTGGGGGTAAAGACACGCCATAAGCATGCGGGCTTTTAATAATTTGTGCTACCGCCAAGAAACGCGGCACATAGTTCATGGTTTCTTGCGGCAGTTTTAAAGACCAATAATCGGTTGGTAAACCTGCAGCTTTATTGCGGTTAATGGCTTGTTGAATACGACCCGGGCCTGCGTTATAAGCCGCCAATGCCAATTCCCAAGAACCAAACTGATTATACAAACTGCCCAAAAACTCATAGGCAGCACGAGTCGACTCCACGACATCTCGGCGACCATCGTACATCGAAGTTTGTTTTAAGCCGTAAATACGCCCTGTACTTGGAATGAACTGCCATAAACCTGCGGCAGCTGCGCTACTGGTTGCTGCAGGGTCATAGGAACTTTCAATCACAGGTAACAACGCCAATTCAGTTGGCATACCACGACGTTCAGCTTCTTTAACCGTGTGATACAAATAACGTGACGCACGCGCACTTAAACGATCCAAATACGGTTGACGTGAAATAAACCAGCCTCGCTGCGCTTCAATACGTGGGTTCCAATGGTTTAAATCCATTTTGAAACCAACGGTCATACGCTTCCAGACATCACCGTGTTTTAAAATTAATAAACGGTCACCTTCTACCGCGCGCATATCGGTTGCAGAGAGTAAATCTTCCAGACCATCTAAAGTACTGGCATCTAAATAACCCGAACCGACCTGACTTGAAGTGAGTGGCTTGCTCGCACCCTGCGTCGAGCTACAGCCCGTCATCAAGCCAAGGGCAGCCAATGCTGAACCTAAAACTGTAATTTTTAAAAATGAAGGTAAAGTCGGCTGCCACATGCGCGTGGTTGGTTTATACATAAAAAAATCCAAACAACTCGTATATAAATTATTTTTTAGACTTGCCATTGTAGTAGAGCTAGACAACGACACAAGGCATTAATTTAGCGCGTTTCGTCTATAAATGTTACAAGAAATTAAAAAATAGACAGGATTTACACGTCTAAACCGAATTTGCGATATACAATAGCTTTTCATTTTGATTTATTTTGCACAACCTGCGGATCTGATTTATGTCTCAAACAATCACTTTATATGTTGATGGTGCTTGTCGTGGTAATCCTGGCTTGGGTGGCTGGGGTGCGTATATTGTTACCGAACAAGAAGAACATAAATTATATGGTGGCGAAGCTCAAACCACCAATAACCGTATGGAATTGACTGCAGCGATTGAAGGCATTTTATTTTGCCCAATGGATGCCAAGCTGATTATTTGGACTGACTCCAATTACGTCAAACAAGGCATTACCGAGTGGATTCACGGTTGGAAAAAGAAAAACTGGAAAGATGTCAAAAACCCTGACCTTTGGCAAAAATTAGATGCGGTCTGTCAAGGTCGTGAAATTGAATGGCACTGGATTAAAGGTCACGCAGGACATGCAGGTAATGAAATGGCAGATCAGCTTGCCAATTTAGGTGCAGATCAAATTCAGAAAACCTTAACTACAAATACGGCTCAACACATTCGCCCTGCGCTCGAGCTTACCCCAAATGATAAAAAAAAAGCGGAATCTGATTGGTTGCTCGACGATCCTTTCGGTTTTGACTTGATCGAAGAAGATGTAGAAATTGAAACAAGTACGCTGCATCGTCCTGTAGAAATCGACGTACACAACAATCATCAGGTCAAGGTCGATCTTGAAATAATGCAGACGCCAACCACACGCCTAGCCACAGAAACAGAAACAGAAACAGAAACAGAAACAGAAACAACAATTGAAACTGCAATCAATGCCGTTGAAGCCGATACAGCAGCAGTAAATGATCTTTCCAATCATCCACACATTGTGATTACCCCTGCCACGCTAAGCTTACATGGTCCACGCCAATTGATTCTAGATACTGAAACCACAGGTTTTTACTATCAAGATGGTGACCGAATTATTGAAGTCGGTGCGCTGGAAATGATTAACCGTAAACTCACGGGCAGTTCCATCCACATTTATATTCAGCCTGAAAAACTGGTCGGTGAATCAGAAAACATTCACGGTATTTCAGATGAGTTCTTAAAAGACAAACCCAAGTTTGCCGAAATTGCCGATGTGCTGTATCAATATCTTAAAGGTGCAGAAATTATTGCGCATAACGCCACCTTCGATATGAACTTCTTAGATATGGAGTTCAGTCGTGCGGGGTTGGGCAATTTGTCCGAAGTATGCGAAGTGACCGACTCACTGCTCATGGCAAAAAGTAAGCATCCTGGGCAAAAAAACTCACTCGATGCGCTCGTCAGACGCTATGAAATTCCTGCGCGTGACCGTACGTTCCACGGCGCATTACTAGATGCTGAAATTCTAGCCGATGTTTACTTGGCAATGACTGGCGGACAAGTCGCCTTTGATATGGATGCTCTGTCTGCAAGCGAAGAACAGCAACGTCAAAGTGATCGTTTAAGCATTGATATTGATCTTGCTGTGATTCTGCCATCAGAAGAAGAATTGGCTGCACATGAGAATTGGGTCAAACAATTTGAAGAAAAACACGGTAAACCTTGCTTTTTTGCCAAATAAAATCTACGAGTTTTGTAATTTTATGTATTTAAAGATTTGCCAGTTCAGTTATAGTTAAAGCAAATAGGACTTTGTGTATTTTGCAAAGAACCAACAAACAGATAAAACACTAGGAAAGGTGCAGATCCATGTCTTACCAAACCTCTATACATTTTGATCCAACTGCCTTACTGATAATAAAAAATGAGGTTGATAATTCTATCAAACTGGTTGAATCCGCAGTAAGCACCTTAGCAGAAGATCAAACTTTGCCTTTTGGGATTGATGATGCACTGAATCAGTTTGAACAGTGTGCTCAGGTTTTAGCCTTAATTGATATGGAAAGCTTGGCAAAAATTGCGCAATACTCAGCAGAGCTGATGCGTAAAATTATGGGGAATCCAAGCAATATCAACACGCTGGAAGTCATTGCACTTAGCGAAGGCACCACCATGCTCAAGCGTTATATTGAGTTTATTTGCCTACGTGAAGTTAAAATTCCACAATTCCTACTCGACACTTTAAACCGTTTAGAATTGGCATTGGGTAAACCATTGACTCAGGAAGGTCAGCATATTGAAACTTTATTGGACTGCATCACTCCAAGTTTCCAATTGCCGCAAGTGCCTTCTTTAGAAAAGTCGGCTTATGTGCATCGCTTATATAAACTGTCATTACATAAGCTGCTCAAGCAAGAAGAATCTGCCATGGATCTTCAAGCGATTAAACTGGTAGGAACGTATTTGGCAGGTTTGGCAGAACAACATCCGAGTCAGCAATATTGGGGCTTAGTACACGTTGCCTTTAACCATATTGATAACTTGTTGTTGAATGAGCCACGTTTGCGTACTTTTATTAGTATTGAGCACAATATGCGTCAATACTTTGCTACGCCAGAAAGCTTTACCGCCAGCTTGTCTGATCTTGCGAATGTGTTGAGCCTGTGTATTAGTCAAGAAGATGAAATTTCTCAACATATTCGCAGTCAAATGAATATTGGTGAAGACTTACTCACCGACATGCAGCTCCAAGTATTCAGCCGTCATTTATATGGTCCAGATTTTGACACCATGCATACCATTAGCGATTTGGTCACCACAGAAATGACACAAATTCGCAATGATATTGAATACAACTATCAAAACATGAGTCCTGAAAAAACGCTGGAATTACAAGGCAAATTAACAGAGTTAGCAAACTTGTTTAAAGTCTTGAACTTAAATGAAGCGCATTTGGATTTACAACGCCAAGCTGAATCATTAAGCCGTCCTGAATTACTCAAAGATGAAAACTTTGCCCAGCAATTAATGAACGTGATTTTATCGGCCATGAACTCAATCGGTGTGCTTGAACGTCACCACACCTCTAGCCGTTTGCAGTTACGTGTGAATAACATGAACATTTCGCTAGATCGTTTAGATGAAGCACACGAAGCCTTGCTGACTGAAACCAAGTTACTGATTGACTTAATCACGCAAACACTGACACAGCACCTACAAACTCAAAGTGTTGCAGATTTAGAGCATACTTCAGCGCAAATTCGTGAAGTTGCAGGGGCAATGTTGTTCTTGAATGCTGAAAGTGGTCAAAAAGCACTGAAAGTATCTGCAGATTTTGTGCATGCACAAGTTGAAGCAGGGCAAAACTTAACAGCTGAACAGGTCAACAATATCTTAGATACGCTTGCCAGTGCAGATATGCTGATTGACAATTTAAAGAACAAACAACCTGTTCTGCAAAGCATGTTTAAGGTAGCATTGGACAATAGTGAAAAATTGAAAACTGTAGCCTAATGACTGAACTCTCACTTGCATATATTTTTCAGCAACAACAACTTTTGGTCGATGAAAACTTCCAATTACCACGTGTGGAAAAGTTGGCAAGTGATTTAAGTTTTAGCTCGGGTGATCAAGTGATTGCCCGAGATCTACTTGAAGATGAATCTATCCCTGAAGGCTTTCAACTGGTTCCAATCCGACAACTTTTACAAGTCTGGAACACCCAACAGTTTGAACAAGCTAGCCGTGCCATTCAGTTACTCGAATGGCGTCGCAATCATAAATTCTGCAGCCATTGCGGTCATAAAACCGAAGTCCATGCGACTCAATATGCCATGGTCTGCCCTGCTTGTGGCTATCACCAATATCCGCGCGTAAATCCATGTGTCATTACCGTGATTACTCGTGGTGAAGATGAAGTCTTATTGGCGCGTAATGCACGCAATAAACTGCCCATTTACGGTTTAATCGCAGGCTTTGTTGAAGTGGGTGAAACACTCGAAGAAGCAGTACGTCGTGAAACTTTTGAAGAAGTTGGCGTACAACTTAAAAATATTCAGTATCTTGCCAGCCAGCCGTGGCCTTTTCCAAGTAACTTAATGATCGCCTTTAAAGCTGAATATGCAGGCGGTGAAATTCAGTTACAGGAAGAAGAAATTCGTGATGCACAGTTCTTTAAGTTTGATCAACTGCCTGATATTCCATTTAAAGGCAGTATCGCCCATGCCATGATTATGCATGTGACCCAAGGCACGCCTGTGGCAGATGACACCAAAGCTTGGCTATAAGTCTAATTCGCAATCTTGCATTTAAAAAACCGTTGCACCCCATAAGCTGCAACGGTTTTTTTAATTATCATTTTCCACAGAAGATCAATCAACATCACGCATCTTTAAGTGCCTGATCTAAAGCACGCATAATTTGGCGTTTGGTCGCAAAGAAACGACTAAACAAACTCGACACCGAAGCCATAACACTGACATGCCCTGTTTTTGGAATGACAATAATTTCACTATGATTGCCATATTTCTTTAATACGTGGTCGAAGTCTGTGGCATTACTTGCCCCCACAATTTGATCTTTTTCTGCCACCAATAAATAGTGTTTGACTGAATTCGGCTCCACAAAATAATACGGCATCACATCCTGATACGGCACCTCTTGATCAAAGGCATCGGCACATAGCGGATCATCCTTATAATCAAAATGATAAGGCCCTGCCAAACCAATAATCGCACGAATGTGATCTTTACAGCTTAAAGCATAGGGCTGGGGATGGTACAACAAGGACATCACATTAAATGCCCCAGCCGAATGTCCCATCAATACCACCTGTGCCGTAGAAATACCCAGTTTGTGTTGCTGCTGAGTCAAGTAATTCAGTGCAAGAGTTAAATCATCAATATAGGTGGGAAAAATATGCTGTGGCGCGAGTTGATAGTTCATCACCGCAACATCAAAGCCTTCTTTTGCAAAAGCTTCGCCCACAAAACGATAATCCTGCTTATCGCCACGTGACCATGCCCCACCATGCACAAACACCATGAGTGGACACTGCGGGCGTGGTGTTGTAGTGCGGTACAAATCCAGACGATGTCGCGCACGTAAACCATAAGCAATATTGCTTTGAACGGTATAACCCTGACGTGGGGTTAAACGGTTCAGCGCATAGCTGCCCAAACTATACAGGCGAAATTCTTCATAAATACGTTTCGCCTGTTCTAAAGTTTTATTCAGTTGTTTAAACCAGTGTTCCACATTATTGAACATGTGTCGGTTCAACCTGATCTGGGTCAATCGCGACTGGCGTTTGTGTTTCTGGAGCAACCATTGGGCTGACAAAGTTCGCATTGTTGCTCGGTTGTAGCTCAATATTATCAATCAGGGTAATAATTTTAGTGACATTGCCCACTTGTTGTAGCACTTGGTTTAAATCCTGCAATTCTGCATTGTTTAAACGTCCCATCACATACAACACACCATCTTCGGTATGAATACGCACTTTGCTGTCTGACACCACAGGTGCTTTCATAATCAAACCACGGGTATTTGCAGTAACCGTGGTGTCCTGCATAATGGTGCTATAGCTGATTTGATTACCCACTGTAATATAATTGTGGATGGTTTTTACATCACTCATGGCACGCACATTGTCTTCTGCCAACTGTTTTAAATGCGCGTCAGGCACTTGCCCTGTCAACAACACATTGCCATGAAAACTTTCTATATTGACACGTGATTGTTTAAAACGTGAATCCAGTTTATATAAATTAATTTTTGCAGTACGTTCAATAGAGTTATCTATAAACACTTGCCCAAGTGAGCGTGCACCACTTTCTGTACCCACTGGCGCAGTGCCTGTGCCACTTGAAATAAAACTTGCACAACCCGATAAACTTGCTACACACAGCAAGGTCACTGCAATACGCTTGAACACTCAGCAAGACTCCTATTATTTTCTTTCAATTCTGGCTTGTGCTGTGCATTTCATCCTTAGATTTGCACGATCAACAATACACCGACTGATGCTTTTGCTTTAAATTTCACTCAAAGATTAATCAAGTCTGCATCAAAAGTAAAAGCATTTTCAATCCATTGCAAATCATACGGGAATTTGGAAAAGTCTTGCTGTACTGTTTTTGCAAATTGCTGAGAAAAATCAAAGCAAATCACATCAAAACGACAATAATATTCTGAATAGTGTGGATATTCTGTTAAAAACTGCATGGCGGTTTTCATAATTTTACGCTGCTTAGATGCAGACACCACTTCGTAGGCTTTGCCATAGCCAGTTTGCGAACGCGCTTTAACTTCTACAAAAATCAGTTGTTCTGCTTGAATAAAAATACCATCTATTTCACCAAAAACACTGTGATAATTCTGCTCCAGCATACGCCAACCGTGTTGATGTAAATATTGCCAAGCCGTCTGCTCTGCCCATGTGCCGATACTTTGCTGCAGTGTTTTTTGATTCATGCTATATCCAATTTTTTATTTTGTTATGGTGCGCAATCGTAGTATTCGCTGAAGTGCGATGACGCGAGTTTCACACGTCAGACTGCAATTCAGGTAGAATAAGCGCTTGGTCTGTAACTTGTATCAGACGCAAGCCAATACTGCTGTTGTTTCGTGTTCCATCATTTTTATTTTAGTTTGCTATTTCCCACGGAGAAAACTCAATGAGTGCCCAGTTATTTGTTGTTGCTACCCCAATTGGTCACTTAGATGATATGAGCTACCGTGCAATTGATGTGCTCAAATCGGTCAGCCTAATTGCCGCTGAAGATACCCGCACCTCTGCACAATTAATGAAACATTTTAATATTTCAACTCCGCTTACAGCCTGCCATGAACACAACGAAAGCAACAAGATTGATATTTTAGTCCAAAAATTACTCAATGGCGAAGACATGGCGCTCATTAGCGATGCAGGTACACCACTGATTAGCGACCCAGGTTTTAAACTGGTTCGTGCAGCACAAGCCAATGGTATTCGTGTGATTCCTGTGCCGGGTGCATGTGCAGCCATTGCAGCGCTCAGTGCGGTTGGCTTACCAAGTGATCGCTTTAGTTTTCAGGGATTTCTCGCTTCTAAACAGTCACAGCGATTACAACAACTTGAAAAGCTAAAAGATGAAACCCAAACCCTGATTTTTTATGAAGCACCACATCGAATTTTAGATTCAGTCAAAGATATGGCTGCCGTGTTTGGTGCAGATCGCCCTGTTGGCTTTGCCCGTGAAATCACCAAAACCTTTGAAACCATTAAAAAAATGACTTTAGGTGAATTGGCTGAATTTATCGCAGCAGATCATCATCAACAAAAAGGTGAAATTGTATTGGTGGTGGGGGGAGCGAGCGAAGAAAAAGACATGGAACAAGAAAAATTAGATCAATTATTGCAGCGTTTGTTGCAAGATTTATCGGTAAAAGCAGCATCACAATTGGCGGCTGATCTAACAGGGATTAAAAAGAAAATTGCCTATCAACGTGCGTTGGAATTAAGCCAAGCAGCTGAATAAGCCGATTGAGCAATAACAGTGATGACGATCATCGCGCATAAAAAAAGCATCACCCTTTATACAAGGTGATGCTTTTTTATCTTGAGGTGATGAACATTAGAGCAGCCTGCATAGTAAGCATCCCGCCCTAACTCACTCAACAGTTCAACGAATAAATTCAATCAACAAGTTCAGCAAGCACGTTCAACAGATTAGTCGCGCGCAGACTCATCTGGTGGCACTTCGGTAATTTTTCCGCCACGCGCCAAGAATGCAGCCACTTCATCTTCCAATGCCTGACGCTGTTTTAGTTTGGCAGTTACAGTGAGAGTTTCTGCTTCTGCAAGATCACCATCTACAGCACCTTCTTCTGATTCTGCTGCACCTTTTTCAGCCGCTTTCGCTTCATCTTCGTCTACAGTTGAATCTTCTACATCATCGTAATCGTTCATGTCCGTCATCTTAATCTCCCCACAAATGACTTCAATTTAGTCCAAGTGAAAACTGGTTATGAATTACGATGAAATTTAGCAATCTCTTGGCCTTTCGCATAGAGTCTAGATTAAAAAAAACGTATCTTTTTTAACCAAATTCGTAATCAGGTATGTATGACCGTACAAAAAACGACTGTTTTGCTTTAAACCGCGTAGCGTGTGTCTTTAAGCAGGCTTAATCCACTGGCTTGTGACATAAAGGCATCTTTTAACGCAGGCAGCTGCTCCACCTGTTTTAAACCAAAGTTACGTGCCCACACCACAGGGAATAAAGTGGTGGTTTCCATCCAGCCAATCGCAGACATACTATGCATCATGGCATCATTTTGTCCTTTACGACGATGCTCGTAACGCTTTAAAGTTTGCTCATGCGCCCAAACACCACGTTTGAAATCATGCAACAACACATCGCACAGTACGGCTGCATCCAGACAACCAATATTCACGCCCTGCCCTGCAAGCGGATGAATTACATGCGCGGCATCACCAATAAGTGCCAAACCATCTTGCACATAACGCTGCGCTGCACGTGCTTTCAGTGGGAAAATAGCACGTGGGGTTGCCTCTAAGACTTCCCCGAGCATGTGATGACTTTCACGAGTCAAAAGTTGGGTAAAGTCTTCATCATTCAGTTTGGCATATTCTTCGGCATAATCATCAGGCAAAGTCCAAACAATCGACTGCCAATGCCCTTCCTGCTCGGCGTGTAAACTTGCCATCGGTAAATAGGCCAAAGGACCAGTTTCTAAGAAAATTTGACGTGCAACATGCTGATGCGGCTGCGCAGTACGAATTGCACAGGTTAGACCTGCCTGACGATAATCCAACACATCAAAATCAATAAAGGCTTGTTCGCGCACAAAGGAGTTAGCACCATCTGCGCCAATGACTAGCTTAGTCTGTAATTGTGTACCATCGGCCAAATAAATGTGCCAAACGCCAACACCACGCTCTAAACGGGTCACTTTGACTTGCGTTCGATAATCTTGCACTTGTTGCAACATTTGCTGCTGAATCGCTAGATTTAAAATGCTTGGCTCGACCATTGAACCCAGAGCCTGCTCAATAGCGGGTGTACGTTCGTTACTTGCCCCAAAGTTAATTTCGCCATAGCCATTTTTATTCCAAACCTGCATGCCGCTATACGGCATATGTCGCGCCAGTTTAGACCAGACATTGACTGTTTTTAACAGGTGGATGGTGGCCTGACTTAAAGCCAATACACGCGGATTGGCAACTGCAAGGGTTTTCTCTGCATCTAAAATAGGTGCGGCATCTAAAACTGTAGCCTGCACACCCCCTTGTGCCAATAAAAGTGCAGTTAAGCCTCCCACCAAGCCGCCACCAATAATGACGACATCTAACACTTGCGTTTGTTGATTTGCTGTGATCATGCTTTTAACCCCATGGCATAATTGGCGACCAAAGGTTTAATGCCTGGAATGGTATCAAACGCGACTAAGCCTGTATTACGCATAAATTTCAGGATTGGGTTTTGATTGCTAAATCCACGTACCACGCTGTCACAGAATTTAATGACTCGCTGTTGATCTTTCAAACGCGATTGTTCATAGTCACGCAGCATTGCAGCATCGCCTAAATCTGCTGACTGTGCCGCCTGTTCGGTGAGATAACGCAATAATACGTAAGCATCTCGCATACACAAGTTAAAGCCCTGCCCTGCGACTGGGTGAATGGTATGCGCTGCATTACCCATCAGTACAACGCGACCAACCGCCTGTTTTTCTGCCAGAACTTGTGACAATGGAAAACTAAAACGACGTCCTGTTTTTTCAAACTTCCCTGCACGGTCACCATAGGCTTGTTGCAAGGCATTTAAAAAGTGTTGATCATTTTCATCACCAATCCATTCATGTTCTGTACCTTTTGGCACAGGCCACACCACAGAACGGCGATATTCACCTGGCAGGGGCAGCAACGCCAAAGGCCCTAAGTGACTAAAACGCTCAAAACCCACATGCGCATGCGGCTTGGAGGTTTGCACTGTGGTCACAATCGCTACTTGGTCATAATCATGTTCCGATGCACCAATGCCCAAGGCTTTACGGCAGAAAGAATCACGACCATCGGCAGCAATCAGTAGTTTGGCAGCAAGCTGTAATTGTTCCTGACCACGTACCGCTTCAATATAGGCAAAATCTGCATCTTGTTTAAGACTGGTGACCTGCACACCATCAATCAATTCAATCAAAGGTTGTTTACGCACTTCGGTCAGTAACACCCGACCTAACCATGCATTTTCAATCACCTGACCAAAGCTTTCGACTTTTTCTTGTTCGGCCAATAAACGTGCCTTGCCAAAACTACCTTGTTCGGTAATTTGAACTTCTAAAATAGGCGTAGCATGTTCTTGCAAGGCATCCCATAAACCTAGCTCTTGGTAAATTTGTACGCTGCGACGCGACAAGGCACTATTACGTGCATCAAAACTGGAATGATACGGCGCAAGGTTAGCATCGTCATAATTGGGGTATTGAATCGCTTCTAGCAACTTTACTGCAATGTTTGACTTAGCCAACATCAAGGCTAAGCTTAGCCCGACCATACCACCGCCTACAATGATCACTTCTTGTTGCATGCCTTGATCCTTTTTATGAGGTATTCGACTTCAAAAGATTCAATCGAAATACGTATAATCTGTAATGGATTTTATCTTACCGCAAAGTCATTTATTTTTATAATGAATTAGTGTTGAAGCTATGGAAGATGATTAGACTTCTTGCAAATGTCCAATTCAAACTATAATTATTAGTCCCTCATCTTCTTGCTCCGAGCCATGTATGACACAAGAGAAGATAAATTCAATACTTAGTATTATTGATGGCTGATGATTGACTTTAGAATAAGCTCAACGATAAAAATGATCTCACATAATGGTTATTATACAAACTATCTTTGTAATGCATATTGCATTACAATATTTCCATACATTCAATAACTGAGAGAAGTGATGGCTACTGTTAATTTCAGGGTCGATGAAGCCCTTAAAGAAAAATCTTATTCAATCCTTAAAGAACAAGGTATCTCACCTACCGATTTCTTTACCAATATTCTTGAATATGTGGCAACGACTGGAAAGCTTCCAGTACACAAAGCGCTGCTTTCAGAAGAAGATGCTGAACTATTGGCACTTGTCCGTAAACGCATGAATGATCCTAAAGAGATGTTCGAGGAAGTCACATTAGATGACTTATAATCTTTTACGTCACAAGGACTTCACTGCAGAATGGGAAAAGCTTCCGAGTGCTATCCGCGACCAATTCAAGAAAAAATTAGCCAAAGTCATTGAGCAGCCACATATTCCAAAGAACATGCTTAAAGGTGATCTTGCTGGCTGCTATAAAATCAAATTATTAAAAGCGGGTGTCCGACTTATTTATCAGGTCAAAGATGATCAGGTCGTTATTTTGCTCATTACCGTTGGAAAGCGTGCTGATAACATTGTTTATGATGAAGCAAAAAAGCGGATCAAAGACTAAAAATTATTTACATACTCAAAATTTACACGCGCTTTCTAATAAAAAAGCTGATCACTTGACCAGCTTTGATTAGACCCAATTAAGCAGATTTAGCTTTTGCCATCAATGCTTCAATCTCTTCTACGGTTTTCACCACTTTTGAAGTCAGATTCAATGGCCCGTTCGCAGTCGCAACAATATCATCTTCAATACGGATACCTATACCACGCCATTTAGCATCTACCGTTTCATCATCGGGTGCAATGTATAGACCCGGTTCAACGGTCACCACCATACCTTCTTCATAAACACGCCAGTCTTCACCGTGTTTATAGCTGCCGACATCATGCACATCCATGCCCAACCAATGCCCTGTACCGTGCATATAAAACTGGCGATAACTTTCCGAAGCAATAATTTCTTCTAAATTGCCCTGCATAATGCCTAGATCAAGCAAACCTTGCACCAAAATACGCACCGCAACATGGTGTGGTTCTTTATAGGAGTTACCAATTTGTACAGCTTCAATTGCTGCAATTTGCGCATCCAATACAATGTTATACAGTGCTTTTTGTTCTGGACTGAATTGACCATTCACGGGAAAAGTACGGGTAATATCTGAGGCATAGCACTGATATTCACAGGCTGCATCAATCAGGACTAAATCGCCATCTTTAAGCACTTTGTCATTTTCGACATAATGCAAAATGCAGGCATTTTCACCACCACCGACAATACTGTTATAGGCAGGTACGCAGCCATTTTTACCAAAAATATAATTCAGTTCAGCTTCTAGCTCATATTCCATCATGCCTGCTTTTACTGTTTGCATGGCACGAGTATGTGCTTCTGCACTAATATTTGAAGCAATTTGCATCAGTTCCAATTCAGACTCAGTTTTATGCAAACGCATTTCATCCAGCAAACGATCTAACTGAACAATTTTGGCAGGTGCAGTATTGCCTTGACGATGTTGTGCATCAGCTTGTTGGTTCCATGCCGCAACACGTACATCAAATTCAGTCTGATGCCCCAAGCGATAGTACAACGTGTCTTTATTGACAATTTTGGCGATGATTTCTGCATCTAATTGCGCAATTGCAAAAGACTCATCTGCCTCAAACAGCTCAATTGCACCTTCTAAACCTGCGCGATAACCATTCCAGATTTCCATTTCACGGTTACGTTCACGGCAGAACAACGTGTAGGTATAACCTTCATCAATTGATTCATAGGTTTCAATCACCGCAACTGCTTCAGGTTCAGCAAAACCTGTTAAATAGAAAAAACTGCTGTCGGCACGATATTTATAATCTGCATCACGATTACGCATTGCCACAGGACTGGTTGCAATAATTGCGACACTATTGGGCCCCATCAGTTCTGCAAGTTGATCACGACGTTCTTTAAATTCGACTTGAGTCAGTTTTTTCATAAATACGGTCTACATATATAAAATGATGAAAATATGATTGTTGTAATGACTTAAAGCACCTTACACCGACATACTTAGGCACACAACGCCCGATTAACTCGGACGGTGTGGCGTAAACATTTCAACAACAGCACTTGCGTTTTGTGTGGTTTGTGCAGTTTGTTGACGCGACTTAGCATGTAAGTTTTGCAATAAAGAGCTTTCTTCTACTGGTACTTTTTTACGCCCAACAGATAAACTCACAGGAATCAAACGTACAAATTCATACAATTCCTGATAGCTTTCTTCGCCTTCTTCGTCATTGTCTGAATCTTCAAATTCAACCGCAGCAACATCTTGTAAATGCTCAATCAGTTCGATTTCATCTGAACGAATATGCCCAGAAGCCAAACCAAAACCAAGCACAACGCCTGCACACCAATCTGCCAAAGCTTGCACACGTTCTTGTAAAAGATGTTCATCATCTGGCAATAACGGCAGATAATCTAACTCATCTTCAGACAAAGCATGTGCGACATCTTCCGATTCATCGGTTAAAAGTGACAGTGCGGCTGGCTCTAATTCTGGCACATTGAGGGTTTCTAAAATCTGCTGCCACTCGGTTTCAGTTGGTGCATTTGTCACACAAACTATACCTGTCAGCAAGCCATGTAACTCACTTGGGCTTGAAATTTCTTCAATGTTAGAAAAATTGCGGAACCATTCCGACCAACCTGAAATATCGTCTTGCATTCGTTTATCCAATCTCTATACTTCGTATATATTACCTTTGTTTGCAATACTGTGCGACCACGATATGTTAGAAGAATTACAGCGTCTACAAGCGTATATTGGTGTTTTAAAAACACGAATTAATCATTATGAAAGTGAAAATGCCGCCCTCAGCACAGCCAAGCAAACTGCTGAGGAACAGCATCATGCTCAAATTGTTCAAAGAAACGGCATCATTACTGCCAAGCAAGATGAAATTGAGAATCTGACTGAGCAATTAAGCAGCACGCAAGCGCAATTACAGCAGTTAAATCAAGATGCGACAGCATTGGCAGATCGTTACAGTCGTTTGGAAAAAAGCTGTACTGATTTGAAAAACCGCTTTCAGGAAATTTTGGCTGAGCGCAATGAATTACGCATTCTGAAAGAAAAAATGCTGAATGATCAGCGTATGAATCAGCATGAAATTCAGACACTCAAACAAGAACGTGAAAGATTGTTACAAAAAAATGAGCATGCCAAAGCCAAAGTTGAAGCTATTATTCAGCGTCTTGCAATTTTAGGTACAGCTCAAGATCATCATGCGCAAGAAATTCAACAACTTGCCCATCCTGCCGAAGTGAGCGAGGAAGGTTAATATGTCAGTTCAAATTCCAATTGATTTACGTGTTTTAGGACATAGTTTCCGTTTAGCCACAACTGAAGAAAAAAGAGAAGATTTAGAGCGTGCAGCACAATTATTGAATGAACGCTATGATGAGTTTCGTCGTAAAGCGCCCAATATGGAACCGAGCAAACTGATTATTGTGGTGGCTTTAGAGTTGATGCAAGAGGTTCTTTCTATGAATAAATCTTTGCAGCATTATGAGCATTGTGAGCGTTTACTCAGCACCATTTTGCAAGAAGTTGAAGCCCTTACTTAAGTGTCGTTTTTTTGACTTAAGTTTGCATAAAGGCTATGCAAACAAGCTCTATCTTTACAGTTAATTCGTGAACATGAGTTGCCAAGCAACTGAGATGGGTTATACTAATTCTAACTCTGAGGTGTTCGCCAGCGAGTCTATATCCCTGCCGATACTTAAATCTTAGGATTGTGTTCTGCATATTTAGAGCGTATGCCCATCTCGTATGGGAAACCCAGCAAGTATGCGTCGCGTCCGCCTTGAACTTTTTCGGGTTCAGGGTAACGACATGCAGCGGCATCTTCGGAGCTATTTATTTTTAAATATCTAAAAATAAAATGTCTAAAAAATATAAAATCGTTTAGAAAAATGTATCAGCAGAAACCTTAAACCGCTCAGACAGCGCTTTAATATGACGAATATTCAACTGGCGTTTGCCGCTTAAAATCTCCGAAATCACAGATTGAGTTGCAACCTCTGCCAAGTCAGATTGACCTAATCCATGTTGCGCCATCAAAAAAGCTAAAGCAGCACGACCATCTCCATGAGGAATAGGCAGGTGTTCATTTTCATAAACAGAAACCAAGTCACCGAGTTGATGAATCAGCCCCATTAAAGGATGCGTTTCATCATCACCAACAATATCTAAAAGCTCATCTAAAGCCTCGACAAGTGCATGAAAATCTTTTTCATTTTCTGGTTTACTCAGCAAAGGAGCAACGTAGTGCCAGTGATCTACAGCCTGTTTAATCATTGCGTTCATACTAATCCTCCTTCCAATGACCTTTGTTATATTCTTTATGGGATAACACATGACGAATATACACACGCTTTGCCTGATACATCACAACAGCAATAAGTCGAATCTTATTCCCACCAATATCGAATACATGAAACTTTCCAACTTTATCAACTGCTGGAAATAACTGCTTCATTTCGGCAAAGTCTTTCGGATCATTTGCCTTAATAATTCGATACCAACCATCGAGTGCTGTTTCAGCCTGTGGCCACTTGTGCATTGCCTCTATAATTCTAGCGTGGGTGATCACATGCATAATATTTTATCGCATTTTGCTATAAATCAAGTATAAACTGATTATCGCATATTGCAATATTTTATAGCGAATTAAACAAACTCAGTTTCACCAACTTGATGATAGTGACGATTAAAATAAACCAACGCCTGATCTTGTTGATTTTTTTGAATGGCAACTATTGGGCAAATAAAAATAGTATGCGTCCCCACTTCTTGAATTTGCGAAATTTCACAATCAAAGCTGACCAATGCATTTTTTAATATAGGAGCGCCCGTTTCTAAAGCAGCCCATTCAGCCTGCTTAAAACGCTCATCGGAACTCAATTTTGATGAGGCAAATGCATTGGAAAGATGTTCTTGTTCTGCATTTAGCACATTCACACACAGCACTTTATTCTCTAAAAAACTGAGATGTGAACGCGATGATTTATTCATACACACCAATAATGTTGGCGGTGTATCTGTCACGCTACATACCGCAGATGCAGTAAAACCATGACGTCCTGCATCTCCCATTGTCGTCACTACATTGACTGCACTTGATAAGAAAGACATTGCATTTTTGAAGTCTGTTGCTTTAACCATCACCGTATTCCAACACTCAACTTTTTTAGAAAGTTCAAAGGATGCTTTTTGCCTGAAAAAGCATCCCTGATTCACTTAACTTAAATTCACTTGGCTTGAATTCACTTCGCCTGATCGAACGCTTAACTAGATAATTCTTGGCGAATAATCTTCGTACCAGCAGCCAAAGCCTGTAACTTGCCTCGTGCAACCTGACGACTCAATGGTGCCATTCCACAGTTAGTCGATGGGTACAACTTGTCAGCATCGACAAATTGCAATGCTTTGCGCAATGTATCTGCAACTTCATCGGCTGTTTCAATCGTATTCGTTGCGACATCAATCGCACCCACCATCACCTTTTTACCACGGATAAGTTCAAGCAAATCCATCGGAACACGTGAGTTGTGACATTCCAGTGAGATAATATCCAAATTAGACTGCTGTAGTTTTGGGAAAACTGCTTCGTATTGACGCCATTCTGAGCCGAGTGTTTTTTTCCAATCGGTATTGGCTTTAATGCCATAGCCATAGCAAATATGCACGGCTGTTTCACATTTCAAACCTTCTAACGCGCGCTCTAATGTTGCCACGCCCCAGTCATTCACCTCATCAAAAAACACATTAAACGCAGGTTCATCAAACTGGATGATATCCACGCCTGCTGCTTCAAGTTCACGCGCTTCCTGATTCAGGATTTTGGCAAATTCCCACGCCAGTTTTTCACGGCTCTTGTAGTGCGCATCGTATAAAGTATCAATCATGGTCATAGGACCAGGCAACGCCCATTTGATGGGTTGATCTGTCAGTGAACGCAGGAATTTGGCATCTTCAACAAAGACTGGTTTTTGCCTAGAAACTGCACCCACCACAGAAGGGACACTGGCATCATAACGATCACGAATTTTGACTGTTTCACGTTTTTCAAAATCGACACCTTCAAGGTGTTCAATAAAGGTGGTGACAAAATGCTGACGGGTTTGCTCCCCATCACTCACAATATCAATCTCTGCTTGCTGTTGTTCATGCAGTGATAGACGCAGCGCATCTTGTTTTGCGTCCAGTAATTCTTGCCCTGTTAATTTCCACGCTGACCAAAGCTTTTCAGGTTCTGCGAGCCACGAAGGTTTAGGTAAGCTGCCAGCCGTTGAGGTCGGTAATAAAATAGCCATTTTGAATCTTCTATCTGTATTTTAAGTTAAGCAACACGTTCTTGATTGGCAGCATGCAGCGGCACGAACTTGGCAGCCCATTGTTCAAGAATATCTTGATAAGGCTTGATAAAGTTTTCTTCAGTCCATTTGCCCTGCTTGACTGCCAACTGACCTCGCTCAACACGGTCATATACAACTTGGGTTAATGAATAATCCTGATAATTCAAACTTGGCTGATAGACCTCGCCTGCAGGTGAGTTGGTGTTATAAATTTCAGGACGATAAATTTTCTGGAAACTTTCCATAGTACTGATGGCACTGATCAACTCAAAATCTGTGTAATCACGCAGTAAATCACCAGAAAAATAGAACGCAAGCGGTGCATTGCTATTTTCAGGTTTGAAGTAACGCACAGTTAAACCCATTTTTTCAAAGTAGTCATCGGTACGTGAATATTCATCATTTTTATATTCTGTGCCTAAGACAGGATGCACATTGGTCGTACGATAATAAGTTTTTGTGGTTGATACGCTCAGGCAAATCACAGGTTGTTTTTGAAACTCAGCTTGGAACACTGCTGAACTGACCAAATGCTGATAAAGCTTGCCATGTAAATCACCAAAACTTTCAGGCTTTTCATTTACTTTGCAGCCTAATGCTGGCAAGACCACACTAAAATCATAATCACGAACATACGATGAAAAACTGTTGCCAATCATGCCTTCAATACGTTCATTTGTTTGATGATCTGTGATCGTACTTTTTAGCATTTCAATGAATGGAAAAGTTTTGCCATTTCCTTCAATATCAATTTCTGCAGAAATAATGTCGATTTCAAGCGAATAACGATCACCTTTTGGGTTATCGCAAGATGCCAGCGAGTTAAAACGATTATTGATCATCGCTAAAGTTCTGCGTAAATTTTCCTGACGGCTTTCACCACGCGCCAAATTTGCAAAATTGGTGGTTAAACGCGTGTTGTTAGCAGGTTCATAGTTTTCGTCAAAACGAATACGTTTAATTGAACAGGTGAATGGCTTTGTCATGATGATCTACTACCCAAATTTAAAAAGTTAAAATTTCTGAATGAGGGTATTTATACTGGAACGACAAAGTGAATAAAAATGATTTAACCTCAGTCCAAAGTGAATTTTATTCACCTTAATTTAAAATATGCAGCAAAATATCTAAAAATGATGGTTTTTCTGTTATCCCTTAAATTTAAAAATTAAAATAAATATTTCAATAACAACAAGTTAAAACCAAAAAATATTTTTATTCCGATAAATATTGAAGAGTATATTTTAGAGGACAGCACATAGTTCATTCAGTAGATTTCAGCCCTGAATGAATGAAACTCAGCTTGAAGTTAGAAAATCTCAGCTTCTGATTGGCTTGGTTTAGCATCTTCGTGATCAAAATGTATTCAGTTGGTCACATCAAAAAACAACGAGAAAAAAATCGGCAGGCAAAAAAATAGGTCAATTCGTCAGTTGACCAATTGACCTTACGATAAGCTCACACATTGGAGCTTCTTAGATGATGCAGTTTTATTGAACTTGTGCAGGAAAATCATCTTCTGCCAATGCAGCGGTAATTTGATCTACTGTTGCAGTGCTTTCCACAGTCACAATTTTAGTCGCTAAATCGACTTCAACTTTTGCAGCAGGATCAACATCTTGAATGGTTGCCGTGACACCACGTGCACAACCGCCACAAGTCATATTTTCAATCAATAGTTTCATTGCGAACTCCACACTTCTGCCTTTGTTGAACTGTAGTTTAAAGCTTACTATGCTGGCAAGGTCAAGCCTATTTTGGGCTAAAATTTACTTGACCTTACCATCGTGTCAATCTATATGCTAAACACATCCTCCAAATTATAGAGACGACCATGGACGCAAAACACCCAAATGCCTCTCCCTATCAGGAAACTTTGTCTATAGAAGGCATGACCTGTGCCTCATGTGTCGGGCGTGTCGAAAAAGCCTTAAAAAAAGTCGATGGTGTAGAAAAAGCTGAAGTGAATCTTGCAACAGAAAAAGCACTGATTCACGCATCGCAACCTTTAGACCGTGCACTGCTCATTAAGGCAGTGCAACGTGCAGGTTTTGATGTAGCTGCCATTCAACCAATAGAACTGTCTATTGATGGCATGACCTGTGCCTCGTGTGTAGCACGTGTCGAAAAAGCCTTAAAGAAAGTGTCTGGTGTAGAACAAGCCAATGTCAATTTGGCGACTGAACGCGCATGGATTCAACCGAATGCCACAGTTTCTAGCCAAGACCTGATTCGAGCGATTCAAAAAGCAGGTTATGACGCCAAACTGCTGCAACACGACTCTAACGAACAACACGATAAAAAGAATCTGGAACAGCAACAACTGAAACGTGATTTAGTAATTTCACTGATTTTAGCCTTGCCTGTATTTATTCTGGAAATGGGCTCACACATGATTCCCGCCTTTCACATGTGGGTGATGCACAATATTGGGCAACAACAAAGTTGGTTGATTCAATTTGCTTTAACCACATTGGTGCTGCTGTTACCAGGACGTCGTTTTTATCAAAAAGGGATTCCAGCGCTGTTACGTTTTGCGCCTGATATGAACTCTTTGGTGGCTGTGGGAACTTTGGCTGCATACAGTTTTTCATTGGTAGCGACATTTATGCCACAGCTTTTACCAGAAGGCACAGTGCATGTTTATTATGAAGCTGCGGCAGTGATTGTCAGTTTAATTTTGCTAGGGCGCTATTTCGAAGCCAAAGCCAAAGGTCGCACTTCACAAGCCATTCAGCATTTAATTGGTATGCAAGCCAAAACTGCGCGTATTCATCGAGATGGTCAAATCATTGAAGTACCTGTGGCAGAAGTCATTTCCAATACCATTGTCGAAATCCGCCCGGGTGAACGTATTCCTGTAGATGGTGAAGTAGTCGAAGGTCATAGTTATATAGATGAATCGATGATTACAGGTGAACCTGTTCCTGTGGCAAAACAAGTGGGCAATCAAGTTGTAGGCGGTACCATCAACCAAAATGGCACACTAAATATTCGTGCTACTGCCATTGGTGAAGCTTCGGTGTTGGCGCAAATTATTCGTATGGTCGAACAAGCGCAAGGCTCTAAATTACCTATTCAAGCCTTGGTGGATAAAGTGACCATGTGGTTTGTACCTGCCGTGATGTTATTGGCTGCACTTACTTTTATTGTGTGGTTTATTTTTGGCCCAGAACCTACCCTAACCTTTGGTTTAGTCAATGCAGTCGCTGTTCTAATTATTGCCTGCCCATGTGCGATGGGTTTAGCCACACCGACTTCAATTATGGTGGGAACAGGTCGTGGCGCAGAAATGGGCGTGCTGTTTCGTAAAGGCGAAGCTTTGCAGCTTTTGCAAGATGTTAAAGTGGTCGCGGTGGATAAAACAGGAACGCTCACCGAAGGCAAACCAACATTAACCGATTTTCATGTGCAATCGGGTTTTGATGCAGATCAGGTCTTTGCACTTTTGGCATCGGTAGAAGCGAAATCTGAGCATCCCATTGCATTGGCGATTGTGCAAGCTGCAACAGAAAAGCAAGTCAGTTTACTGCCTGTTACCGAATTTGACAGCATTACAGGTTCAGGTATTGAAGCACTGGTGAATGGTCAACGTATTCAGATTGGTGCAGACCGTTATATGCAACAAATTGGGCTAGATGTTAGCGCTTTTAATGCAGAAGCTGCACGTTTAGGACAAGAAGGCAAAACACCAATTTATATGGCGATTGATCAACAACTGGCAGCCATTGTTGCCGTTGCAGACCCAATTAAAGACACGACTTTTGCTGCTATTGCAGCGTTGCATCAACTGGGTTTAAAAGTGGCGATGATTACGGGAGATAACCGACATACGGCTCAGGCAATTGCTGCACGTTTACAGATTGATCATGTGGTGGCCGAGGTTTTACCTGAAGGCAAGGTCGATGTTGTACGTGAATTACAACAGCAATTTGGACGTGTGGCTTTTGTGGGTGATGGTATTAATGATGCCCCTGCTTTGGCACAAGCCGATGTTGGAATTGCGATTGGTACAGGTACAGATGTTGCGATTGAAGCAGCCGAAGTTGTATTGATGTCGGGCAATTTACAAGGTGTGCCCAATGCAATTGCTTTGAGTAAAGCCACTATCCGCAATATTCGTCAAAATCTGTTTTGGGCATTTATTTATAATATTGCCTTGATTCCAATTGCTGCAGGCGTGCTATACCCGTTTGCAGGTATTTTGCTCTCGCCTATTTTTGCTGCGGGCGCGATGGCATTATCTTCAGTGTTTGTATTGGGTAATGCGCTCCGTTTAAAATATTTCCAAGCAGCACAGATTTAAATGCAACATACAAAAGGGTTTAGAAGATTGCTCTACGCCCTTTTTATGAGAGAAGTCACATGAATATTGGTCAAGCCTCTAAGCTATCGGGTATTTCCAGCAAAATGATTCGTTATTATGAGCAAATTGGTTTACTGGATACCGCCAAACGCTCTGCTTCGGGTTATCGGATTTATTCTGAGCAAGATTTAAAAACTTTGTCTTTTATTAAGCATGCACGGGATTTGGGGTTTTCTTCTGAGCAAATGAAAGAATTGCTAGGTTTATGGAAAAATGCTGACCGACAAAGTGCAGAAGTGAAGCAACTCACGCTTAAACATATTGAAACCTTAAAACAGAAGATTACGCAATTACAGGAAATGGCGAACTGGTTGCAAAGCTCTGCAGATCATTGCTCTGGCGATGAACAGGCAGATTGTGTGATTTTGAAAGATATTGAATTGGGGAAGTGATTTGGAATTAAGCTTCCCCCATTCAAACAAGACCTGACAGTTATCCACTTGTTAGAAACCATTGTTGTATCTGTCAGCTTAAATTTAACTTAGGAAATCTACATCCCTATCTTTTTAATACATAGCATAAAAAAACTCACACTTTGGGGAAGTGTGGGGGGAAACTTGGAATATCTGTTACTTTATGGGAGCGTATTATATATAAACACAATTTGAATTAGTGAGCATTCTATATAATTTACGAGATAAATTTAACACTTTTTAAGAATCTCTCCGATAAACTGCACAACAATCAAGTTTTAGCACTATTCATTACGCATATTTTAGCGCGGTAATTCATACCCTTTTTCATTAATTAAACGAACCGCAGCATCACAGACTTCTGCATCATAAATTGTACCGTGTCCACGTATGACTTCTGCAAGTGCGACATCTACCCCTAATGCGAGGAGAAATAAATGACTTTAAGTCAAATACGTCTGGCGATACTAAGTCACGAGATAATTTAGGCATACTTTACCCTGCACCCAACCGATGAATGGTTTTTAGACTGACTTCGCTCACTACAGGTACGACAATATTCTGAAAAGACATCACGATATTTCCTATTTACTTGCAAGCCTGATTGAATCAATCTCTTTTATCATCTTACAAGCTATTGATCATTTTTTAAGGCATTTAAAGGTTGAAATTTAAGGAAATTTTATAAAAAACTCCAAGCTCAAACTCAAAAACCACATTACGACTTCATCTATTTTGTGAAATACCTCTCATTTTTAAACGATAAATTTTTTAGAATGATTTATGCTATATCACACATCAATAAACGAAAATTGAATAACAAGAGAGTTTGATCTATGCCACATTCTTACCACCTCGAAAAACACTATATTGAACGGTCTGGATGGTTACGTGCTGCAGTATTGGGTGCGAACGATGGGATCATTTCTGTGACCAGTTTGGTCGTGGGGATGGCAGCCAGTGGTGCATCTTCTCAAACATTGTTAATTACCTGTATTGCAGGCTTAATTTCGGGCGCTGCTTCTATGGCAGCAGGTGAATATATTTCGGTGAAATCTCAACAAGACATTGAACAAAATGACCTTGCGATGGAAGCACGCGAATTAAAACTCAATCCAGAGCATGAACTAAAAGAACTCACCAATATTTATATGATTCGTGGTTTAGATGCCGAATTGGCAGAACAAGTTGCCATACAACTGACTGCTCACAATGCTCTAGATGCCCATGCCCGTGACGAAATTGGTATTTTAGAACACACCTCAGCGCAGCCATTTATGGCAGCTTTTTCATCGGCATTGGCATTTACTGTAGGTTCATTATTCCCGTTGGTGTCTATTTTACTCTTACCTGAACATCTGTTAGACAAAGGCGTGATGTTGGTCGGTGTAATCAGTCTAGGGGTTATGGGTGCGCTTGCCAGCTATGTCGGTGGCGCAAGTATGTGGAAAGGTGCATTGCGTGTCATGATCTGGGGTATTGTCGCCATGGTATTCAGTGCGTGGATTGGTTCAATGTTCCATGTCGCTGTGGCTTAAAATCTAGAAAACTCAGTATAAAAATCTGCTCTATCTTTGGATAAAAATATGTTCAGAGATAGGGCAAGCTTCAGAAATAACATGAATGAACAGCTTATCCATGCAAAGTTTATATCTCTAAAACTTCTATCTTCAAAGTTAATCAAATAAAACTACAACAGATTCAGCCCACAATTTTAAGTCAGTTTTAAGTTTCAAATTTTAAACTAAAGCATCTTAAAGTCTTTTGAATCATTGACAATGTCTAAGCAGCCCGAATCACCACTTGCTCCATCTATCTTTGCCCGACTACGCTTTTGGCAAAAACCGATTTCTTTATTCTATTTCAATCTACTGCTTGCCCTATGGTTAGGCTTGGTATTGAACTATGGATTTTATGAGAAAATTCAACAATTCACACCTTATCAGGGCATTAAAGCCATAGGCTTATTGATTGCAACTGTGATCGTCATCGTATCGGCGTATCATCTGTTGCTGCAATGGCTAAACTGGCGTTGGAATGCCAAAATATTAGCCAGTATTTTGATTGTAGTCGGTGGATTCAGCGCTTATTTTGTTAATAGCTTGGGCGTAGTGATTACCGCAGACCAAATTCAAAATATGCTGCAAACCGATGTACGTGAAGTACGTGATCTTTTGTCTGTACGCTTAGTGGTTTGGAGTGTGCTGTTTGTACTATTGCCATTGGTCTTGGTGTGGTCTGTTAAAATTCAGCCGACTCATTTTGCCCGTCAATTACTGCAAAAGACTTTAGGCAGTGTAGTTTCGATTGTGCTGATTTTGGGTTTATTGTTCTGTTTTTATGTGGATTATGCTGCAATCTTCCGCGAGCATCGTGATTTAAAAGGCATGCTTTCTCCACAAAATGCGATTGCCTCTAGTCTATCGTATTATAAAAAGAAAGCACCCAAACAGAATTTGCCGCTGCTGCGCTATGGTGAAGATGCACATTTAATTCAACGTGCGCAAACAGGCATAGCACCCAAAATTATGCTGTTGGTGGTTGGTGAAACTGCACGTGCCGAAAGCTTCTCACTGAATGGCTACGCAAAAAACACCAATCCTGAACTGTCCAAACTGCCTGTGATTAATTTCACTCAAGTCAGCTCATGTGGTACAGCCACGGCTGTTTCTGTGCCGTGCATGTTCTCGGGGATGCCACGCCAAAACTATGATGAACAACTGGCAAATCACCGTGAAGGATTACTGGATATTGCCCAGCATGCTGGTTATCAAGTCACTTGGATTGATAACAATTCAGGCTGTAAAGGTGCTTGTGATCGGGTGCAGCAATATCAAATTCCTGCAGCGCTAAAACAAAAATGGTGTGATGCTAGCGGTGAATGTTTAGATGAAATTTTAGTGGACAGTTTACAGGCTTATCTTGCTCAGCTTGACCCGAAAGACAGACGTTCACATTTAATTATCTTGCACCAAATGGGCAGTCATGGACCTGCTTATTTCAAACGCTCAACCGTAGCTTATCAACCCTTCCAACCGACGTGTAACAGCAATGCGATTCAGGGTTGCAGTGCCGATGCCTTACGCAATACCTATGACAACTCGATTGTCTATACCGACCATGTTTTAAGTCAGTTGATTCAAACTTTAGAGCAACAAAAACACTATCAAACTGGTTTTTGGTATTTATCTGATCATGGTGAATCGACAGGCGAGCATGGTTTATATTTACACGGCGCACCGTATTCTATGGCACCGACTCAACAAACTCATGTACCGATGCTGATGTGGTTTTCAGAAGCTTGGCAACAACAAAATTCCGCGCAAGTGAATTGCTTAAAAGCACAACGCCAAGCAGCATTGAGTCAGGACAATCTTTTCCCAAGTTTATTGAGCTTACTAGATGTAAAAAGCCAAGTGATTGATCCGAAAAATGATATGCTGAATCAATGTTCTGCCCCATCTACCACTCAACCGCAGCACGAGTCATCACATGCCTAAAATATTAATCATTGAAGATGATTTTATGATTGCCGAATCGACCCAAACCTTGCTCAAGTTACAGCAATTTGATGTTACTTGGGTGAACAACGGGATTGATGGCTTAAAGCAATTACAGCAGCAAGATATCCAGTTGGTGTTGCTGGACTTAGGCTTACCCATGATGGACGGCATGCAGGTATTAAAAAACATTCGCCAGTTACATCCACAATTGCCCGTGCTGATTATTTCTGCGCGTGATCAATTGCAACAACGGGTGGATGGTTTAAATCAGGGTGCAGATGATTATTTAATTAAACCCTATGAATTTGATGAATTACTGGCGCGAATTTATGCCCTGCTCAGACGTAGCGGCGCACAAAATCCTGTAAACGATACCGCACATATTTTAAGTTATGGCGATTTAGTCTTAGATACCGAACAACATTTGGCAAAATTCAAAGGTGAATATATCGAATTGTCGAATCGTGAATGGGCAATTTTAATGGCTTTGGTCAGCCACCCTAATAAAATTTTCTCTAAAAGTAATTTAGAAGATAAATTATATGATTTTGACAGTGAAGTCAGCAGCAACACCATTGAAGTCTATATTCACCATTTACGCGCCAAACTTGGCAAGGACTTTATTCGTACCATTCGTGGTTTGGGCTACCGTTTAGGGCAAATTTAATGCAATCCTACTCTTTGCAAAAACGTCTGATTGTTTATGTTTCTATCTTTAGTGTCATGTTGGGCTGCGTTTTGGTATTTGCAGCGTATCGAATTGCCCTAGAAGAAATGAATGAAATTTTAGATGCACAAATGCAAAGTTTGGCGGAACGCATTGCAGCAAACCATCCAGAACCTACACAAAGCCAAATCAATTTAAATCAGAGATATAGTGAAGAAGACTTATTTGTCGATATTTGGTCTTATACCGATGCAACACCACAATTACACCCTCAAGGTGTGTTGCTACAACCCGTAGAAAAACCAGGGTTTTATAATCATCAAACTGAATCTGGACTGTGGCATACCTATATTTTGCCGCAGGAAAATCTACAAATTCAAATTAGCCAGCAAAACTCTGTGCGCCAATATTTAGCTTTAGAGTTAGCGGCAAATATGTTTATTCCTTACGCACTATTTTTACCCTTTGCCCTTTTGGCTTTGGGTTGGCTCATTCGTCATAATTTCCAACCGCTCAATGACTTTAAAAGCGAATTGGCACGTCGTAAAGCGCAGGATCTCAGCCCGATTCACATGTTGGATTATCCTGTCGAGCTTGCACCCACGATTCAGGAAATGAATCAGTTATTTACGCGAATTTCTGCCGCACAGCAGGAACAGCGCCAGTTCGTTGCCGATGCTGCACATGAGTTACGTACCCCGCTCACCGCACTTAATTTACAAGTACAAATTTTATTGCAGCAATTTCCACATAGTGATGCTCTCAATAATTTAAGCCAAGGGGTTTTGCGTTTACAGCATTTGGTCAATCAGTTATTAAGCTTAGCCAAGCAAGATGCCTCAGATAGTCTAATTGAAAACGATCAAACCCTATCTTTAAATCAAATGACCATTGCCTGTGTGGAACAACTTATTCAATTGGCATTGCAAAAAGATATTGATTTAGGTGTCGAACAACGCCAAGAGTTGAATATTCATGGGCAAAGTTCTGCTTTGCATTCCATTATTTATAATTTAATTGATAATGCGATTAAATATACGCCCAAACAAGGCGTGATCAATGTGACTATTTTTCAGCAAGAACAACATGCAATTTTGCAAATTGAAGACAGTGGTGCAGGCATTGACCCCGCACTATTCAATCAAATTCGACAGCGTTTTTACCGTATTCACAACCATGCAGAAATTGGCAGCGGTTTAGGTTTATCTATTGTAGATAAAGCCACCCAACGCTTAGGTGCAAGTTTAGAGTTTTCTAAAAGTGCCAGTTTAGGTGGTTTATGTGTGCAGGTTAAATTTCCGATGCGTTAAGATCGGGTTTTAATTTAGATTTTGATTGTGGCAATTTATGCGCCAAGAACGCATAAGCGACTACGTTCAAACACCAAGTAATCCAGCCTGTCCAAAGATTATGACTAAAAAAATGTGCCCCGCGCATCATTTGCGCCCAGCCCATCCCCATGCCTAAAATGCAAGCCGCAATCAAGAAAAAATAAGCACGTTTAGGTTGAGCAACCCGATAAACAAAATATCCTACCAATAAAGCAAAACCACTTGAGGCATGCCCCCCTGGAAAACAATGCCCTGCCGTTGCACTTAAATCCCGCCGAACACCATGCGCTGTGGCAATGCTCATATCCCACGGGCAAGCATGTGCCGACTGTGATTTAAGTATTGCAATCACACTGGTCGAAATCACCACCATCCAAAAGAAATAGCCATACTCCCAACGACGAGCACGTAATTTTTGAAATTTGAAAGACAGCAACCAAGCCAGTAAATAACTCAGATATACCGCAATCAGGATATATTTGACATACCGATGATTTAATACAGCCAATGCCCAATTTTGTCGCAGTGGAAATTCTGCATGTGCATCTATAAAAGGTTGAATTAGGTGTAAATCTAGCGTGCCTGCAACGCTAAAAAAATTGAGCAATATCAGCAAACTCAGAAGGAGTAAAATTGCTTGAAGAAGTAAAAATTTTGAATGCTGATGCCGCATGAGGATTACTCAACTCACTATCTATTTTAAAGTCTGTCTTATGCTTTTTTGAAGGATTAAGCAGGAATCAGGCATGCGCCCCAAGTCAATGTGATAATTGCCAAAGCAACAAATTGCGCTGCACTGCCCATATCTTTGGCATTTTTAGACAAGGGGTGTTGCTCCATCGAAACACGATCGACCACGGCTTCAATAGCAGAGTTAATCAGTTCGACAATGATGGCAAGTAAACACACCACAATCATGAGCACTTGTTCAACACGACTGACAGGCATGAAAAAACTGAGCGGGATCAGCAGTAAATTAATCAGAATGATTGTAAGCGTCCGCTGAACACACCTTCTGAATTCATCCTATAAGCCTTAATTTAGTCCCCACTTAGAAACAAGTGGGGACTTAAATTTATGACTACAAATAATCAGACATCCATCGCATCTCTTGCGAA
>NZ_JACAXD010000069.1:0-1376 GCF_013391485.1 Acinetobacter sp. SwsAc5 | reverse complement strand
GTACACAGCGCACTGGGTTATGTATCGCCTTTTGAGTTTGAAGCAATGTACTATGATAAGATTAATCCGTTAGGTCAGGTGGCCTAACTTAAATAAAAAAGTCTCCGACAAACCTGGTACGGTTCATAGGCTACTCATCAGTACGCACCCCACCAATGATCAACACAGCAACAAATGATGATACAGCGATAACAATCGGTTTAAGAATGTCATTGAGCATGGAACAGAATGGTGAGAAATCTTTAATCCCAAAGGATTGCGCTTGACCACCATAAGTAAAGTTATAGGTTAATGGTGCTGGACATTGACCATTAAAGCTTATAGTTGTATCAATATTCACAGGTGTATCAATTGGGAAATCCAATTCTGTATCTTGCTTATGTTCTCTTTGTGTCCAATCTAACCAAGAACACAAGCGAACTGCGTAATCACAGAATCCAGCAAATTCAGTCGATGTAGTAGTTTTTGTCTGACTTCCTGTAACTGCATCAGTAGTCGTTGATGTAGAAGTAACATCTGTTTGAGATGGATAAACAACTTGCTGCTCCAGTGATTCAGCAATATCTTGGTATGATTCAAGTGATGTTGGCACTTCCCCTGTTGCAATATCTGGTGTTAAAGCTTCTGGGATACCGATAGATTGAGTATTTACGACTGGATTTGTCAGAATATCATTTAATATTTCAGGTGTTAAAGTTGTAGGTTTAACTTCTTCATCTTCATTCGTAATTGTGCCTGTATTCGTAATAACAACCGATTGTTGATATGACGGCAAATTAGGTGAGGTTTTGTCGAATACGACACGGACTTTCTCTTTATCATTTTCAATTGTATTGATCGCAAAGTCGTATGTAGGATTTTGCTGTTGAAGTATACCAAGCATACAACTGGCGTATGAAGCTGGAGAATCATGTCGTGTACCACCACAAGTCCAAATATATTTTTGACTTGCACCAAGAATGTACAGACCAGTCAATGTATCGAGATACCAACCTTTTGTATGCAGAAATCCAGCAACAGAAGCAACACCTAGACCTCCAGCGCCAGCCATCAATCTACGATACATAGTACGACCAATTAAACCGTTTTTTGGTTTAAAGTCTTTGATAGTTGAAGTGAGTGTTTTTTGTTTACCATTTACTGTGATATTTTTTGTGCCAGTAACGTTGATTTTATTTGATGAATCTTTAGTGACGGTATAATCCCATGTGGGATTGGCTGTGTTTGCATAGATATCAGAGCATGCAAACAGAGGTGGTCCCACTTGTTTGAACAACTAAAAGCGTATTTATAAGTGATATTCCGCTCTAGTTAAGCCACCTTGTTTTGTTGGGGTAGCTGATCATAGTAAAACTCATTTGGTGTCATTTTGTCTA
>NZ_JACAXD010000068.1:0-1576 GCF_013391485.1 Acinetobacter sp. SwsAc5 | reverse complement strand
AAAACTTGCTTATTGAACTTAAACACATCCTCCCGAACGCCCCTAAACCCCGCCAATTTCGCCACCCGAGACAACTCAGCCATGACCATACTGTCCTGTTTATCAGGACTCTTGATCTGTTGGGCTTTCTTAAAGGTAGCGACCAGTTGCTCACTCTTAAGTTCCAGAAACTTCTTGTGAATGCGCCACGTCCAACCCGTGGTTCTATCAATTTCTTTCTGTTTGCGCTGTTCAACCGTAAACGGTAGGTTAACCAGCTCATAGACTGGAGCAGACTGCTTATTCTCTCCAACCTGAATGGCGGTACGATAGATTAGCCGGTTCTGACGATCTTGAATCGATTCAAACTGTTCTAAATCGGACTTATCGAGTCCGTAGGCAACTCTCAACAAATCCGAACAATCTTGCTTTTTTTCTCGAAGTTCCTCGGGAACCGTACACAATAAACAGAGTCGAACCTTCTCAATTTTGAGCAGACTTTGATTGAGTAAAACAATCAGATCCACCACTGGTTTCTGCTTTAAACGGTAATTTCTTTGTCTGGCAGTTTGATTCAAATCATACCTTTTTTGAAACTTCTCAATGATGCTTTCAGCACGATCAAGCGGCACATCAAGCTGAAAATAATACTGCGTTTCGCGGCTGACTTTATCCAAAATATCGGCTAAATACTCGCTCGTTTTGACACAGTAATAGATCATTATAAAGTCCAGTTTTTTGGTAATTCTATCGGAAAAATTCTAACACTTTTATGTTTTTTTAGTAATTCTATCGGAGTTCTTATTTTGTAATGATTTGGACTGCGTTTAGCAGTCCCTTTTTAGGTGCAGATGTAGGTTTATAAATGGTTGTTCCGACGGAATTTGATTTTATGGCAGTTTCAGGTATAGTGAACGCATCTGATTGCTTCTAAAGCTTTTCTGATTCTGAACGTGTAGCGCATAAAAGAAAAACCATCTTTTAAGTCAGCAGAGACCATAAGTAGGAATTTTAAAGTGAACCATCAGGTCGTTATCCGTACGCCAACGGAGTCCTTTCATGATCAGCGATAGCACATATTTTTTTGGCTACTCGCATATTGTCTTTGTTAGATCCCTCTAACGTTCAAAAATTACGTCTAGCGTAGTTTGTCCATTTTTGCGCCTATTTTTTGGCGTTCCAAATGTTCGGCAAGTTACCGCTGCCGAGACGTTTTTTCACTATTTCAAACTGCTAGGAGCACTAACCATGTTCTGATCGGTGAAGCTGCATGCTGGGGAAACCTCGCTGGTGCGGCTACAACGGGGGCTAAAGAGTGAAATTCTCTTTTTCTACCCAATCAAAAAATTGAACAAGATTAAAGTTGTTGGGCGACGTAGACACGGGCGCTTTGGTGACAAAGCACAACCCTGTTTTAATTGAAGTCAGAGTTGAAATAATGGAATATTTCGACGTTAAGATGACTGCCTTTTTCATGAGTGATTTTGGGATGGGCACAGCACAGGTGGGCGATTAAAAGTGAGCCGAAAGGCGATCAAGACAGAGAAAAACTGTCAGATGTCAGATTCTAAAAGGGTCATGGACATCGGGTACTTGT
>NZ_JACAXD010000067.1:0-1680 GCF_013391485.1 Acinetobacter sp. SwsAc5 | reverse complement strand
AAATCATTTGAATGATTTCTTCTTGGTCTACGTGCCATAAAATACTCCATATATTGATGTTTATAACATCATTTGAGGAGCAGAATATCACTTATAGGAGTTGTTCAAATTTACGGATCCATCTCTAAATATGATAATTTCTTTTACTATCCTGTTAAATATCAAAAATATAGCACAACTTCAGAAGAAAATAGAGTCTTAACTTTTTTAAATGATGACTCATTTTGTATTATTAATTCAACTAGTAATAATCCTGCTTACATTAAGTTAGAAAGGAATTCTATATCTAACCCCTACAAGGATAATCGCTGTTATGTAAAAAGTAATGTCGGATTATTTACTGCAGAAAAACCTAAGACCCTTATTACAACAGCAAATTTTTTAAATGTAGATGCGGTTAATTCAACCAGTAGTACTGCATTCCTATCTCAGCTTAATGAAATGGGGAAAAATGGATATAAAATTGTCGCATACAATAATAAGGTGTATGGAAATCAAACTGTAAATAGCTATATGAAGTTAGCTAATCAGAATACTCGCTACTCTGCTATTGTGTCTGATCGAACTGCAAGCTCTATTAGCAATATCTATTTTTCATGGTTAAGTAATCTTAATGAGAATGGAAAATCTGGATACCAATTTCTTCATTCTGTAAGGCCTTCTACTGACTTAAATTTTAAAGACTATTTTTTAAAAAATGAAAATGATAATGCATCATACACTTATGATAGTGGTTATCTTTCCCCACTTGTTGACACTAATCAATTAATAAATGTACTTAATAAATTAGGTCAAGAAGGTTGTCGCATTATTCAATTTAAACAATACTTTACAGGAAATCATGTAGAAATTTTAGATAATAAAGAAAATCAACCTAAGATAGTAACTTGTATAAATAGTAGTAAACATAATGGTACCTACACATATCGATACAAAGATTATCCAACAGAGAGTACAAGACTTGAACGTGCTTTAGCATTGCAAAGTATGATAAATGCTCAGGCTAAGGATGGGTATCGTTTAGTTAGTCGCTCTTTAGATATATCTGCCACTAAAAAAAATGGCTTATTATTTATGAAAGATAGTGAAGAGCTAGATGTAGGAGAATTTAAAGTATTTTCAGAAGAGATTTTCTCAAATACTCCTATCCTTAAATATTTGAATAAACGCTTTAATCAGCAAGGTCAAATAGGCTGGTTGTATACAAATGCAGAATTTGTATACGCAAATAATCCAAAATCTATTCAGGCAGATCTCAATGATTTTCAAATAATTGAATAATTTTAGATGGGCACGATTGTATAAAGAGACTATAAGCAGTAAGCATCCAGTGAACCCCCACTTTCGCTAAAATGCAATGCCCCAATAGTGTCCACTTAAATTTTAGTGGGCACTTATTTATGGGAGGATTACCCTGCCAAATCAGTGGCAACCCGACCAAAATCAAAAAATAGGTATGAGGTTCAGCACACGCTTACACTTAAGCGTAAGCGTCCGCTGAACACACCTTCTGAATTCATCCTATAAGCCTTAATTTAGTCCCCACTTAGAAACAAGGTAAGCGTCCGCTGAACACACCTTCTGAATTCATCCTATAAGCCTTAATTTAGTCCCCACTTAGAAACAAGTGGGGACTTAAATTTATGACTACAAATAATCAGACATCCATCGCATCTCTTG
>NZ_JACAXD010000066.1:0-1698 GCF_013391485.1 Acinetobacter sp. SwsAc5 | reverse complement strand
TCGTCAGTAGTGGTGGGTCTGACAAGACTTGAACTTGTGACCCCACGCTTATCAAGCGTGTGCTCTAACCAACTGAGCTACAGACCCTCAGATACATCAATGAAGAACAACTTGTTGTGGATTCTTACCAATCGTCAATCTTTCGTTAAGGAGGTGATCCAGCCGCAGGTTCCCCTACGGCTACCTTGTTACGACTTCACCCCAGTCATCGGCCACACCGTGGTAAGCGTCCTCCTTGCGGTTAGACTACCTACTTCTGGTGCAACAAACTCCCATGGTGTGACGGGCGGTGTGTACAAGGCCCGGGAACGTATTCACCGCGGCATTCTGATCCGCGATTACTAGCGATTCCGACTTCACGCAGTCGAGTTGCAGACTGCGATCCGGACTACGATCGGCTTTTTGAGATTAGCATCCTCTCGCGAGGTAGCAACCCTTTGTACCGACCATTGTAGCACGTGTGTAGCCCTGGCCGTAAGGGCCATGATGACTTGACGTCGTCCCCGCCTTCCTCCAGTTTGTCACTGGCAGTATCCTTAAAGTTCCCATCCGAAATGCTGGCAAGTAAGGAAAAGGGTTGCGCTCGTTGCGGGACTTAACCCAACATCTCACGACACGAGCTGACGACAGCCATGCAGCACCTGTATGTAGATTCCCGAAGGCACCAATCCATCTCTGGAAAGTCTCTACTATGTCAAGGCCAGGTAAGGTTCTTCGCGTTGCATCGAATTAAACCACATGCTCCACCGCTTGTGCGGGCCCCCGTCAATTCATTTGAGTTTTAGTCTTGCGACCGTACTCCCCAGGCGGTCTACTTATCGCGTTAGCTGCGCCACTAAAGGATCAAATCCCCCAACGGCTAGTAGACATCGTTTACGGCATGGACTACCAGGGTATCTAATCCTGTTTGCTCCCCATGCTTTCGCACCTCAGTGTCAGTATTAGGCCAGATGGCTGCCTTCGCCATCGGTATTCCTCCAGATCTCTACGCATTTCACCGCTACACCTGGAATTCTACCATCCTCTCCCATACTCTAGCTAACCAGTATCGAATGCAATTCCCAAGTTAAGCTCGGGGATTTCACATTTGACTTAATTAACCACCTACGCGCGCTTTACGCCCAGTAAATCCGATTAACGCTCGCACCCTCTGTATTACCGCGGCTGCTGGCACAGAGTTAGCCGGTGCTTATTCTGTGGGTAACGTCCACTTAGCCCAGGTATTAACCAGGTAAGCCTCCTCCCCACTTAAAGTGCTTTACAACCAAAAGGCCTTCTTCACACACGCGGCATGGCTGGATCAGGGTTCCCCCCATTGTCCAATATTCCCCACTGCTGCCTCCCGTAGGAGTCTGGGCCGTGTCTCAGTCCCAGTGTGGCGGATCATCCTCTCAGACCCGCTACAGATCGTCGCCTTGGTAGGCCTTTACCCCACCAACTAGCTAATCCGACTTAGGCTCATCTATTAGCGCAAGGTCATAAAGAGCCCCTGCTTTCTCCCGTAGGACGTATGCGGTATTAGCATCCCTTTCGGAATGTTGTCCCCCACTAATAGGCAGATTCCTAAGCATTACTCACCCGTCCGCCGCTAGCTCAGTTACCGAAGCAACCTCGCCCGCTCGACTTGCATGTGTTAAGCCTGCCGCCAGCGTTCAATCTGAGCCATGATCAAACTCTTCAGTTAAAATCATTTTGAAG
>NZ_JACAXD010000065.1:0-1955 GCF_013391485.1 Acinetobacter sp. SwsAc5 | reverse complement strand
TGTTAGCGGCAGTGTAAAAATGACCCCCTAATGGCATTTAAAAACTGACCCCCTTGGTTAATATAGCGGTCATTTTGGACTGCTCAACATGTTAACTTTGGAGCAAGCAGTGACAATCCAAATACTTCATCAACAAGGTAAATCTATTAAAGCCATTACTCGTGAACTGGGGGTGTCCAGAAATACCGTACGTAAATATTTACGGCAAAACACCACACCTCAGTATCAGCGTATACAGCCTAGAATAAGTATCCTTGACCCATATAAACCCTATTTACTCCAACGTGTAAACGCAGCTCATCCTGAATGGATTCCTGCTGTTGTGCTCTACCAGGAAATTTTAGGGTTGGGATATCCAGGAAAGATCAGGATCTTGAGGGAATATCTTGCAACATTAAAACCAGTTGCCAAACCGGAACCGATCATTCGTTTTGAAACCCAACCTGGCCAACAAATGCAGGTAGATTTCACGACAATTCGACGCAACAACACGACTTTAAAAGCCTTTGTCGCAACATTAGGCTATTCCAGAGCGACTTTCGTGAAATTTTATGATCATGAACGTACCGATGCATGGATCGATGGTCTAGAAAATGCATTTCAGTTCTTTGCAGGAGTACCTCAGGAAATCCTGTTTGATAACGCTAAAACGATCATGATTGAACGGGATGCCTATCAGGAGGGGCATCATAAATGGAATCCCAAACTGCTCGACTGCGCCAAGAAATACAGCTTTCGTCCTCGCGTATGTAAGCCCTACCGTGCACAGACCAAAGGCAAAGTTGAACGCTTTAATGGATACCTCAAATCAAGCTTTATTGTGCCATTGAAAGCAAGCCTGAAGACTTCGGGTTTACTGTTAGATGTTGATGTCGCCAATGCCCACATTGGCCGGTGGCTGCATGAAACCGCCAATCAGCGGATTCATGCCACCACGCAAGAAAAACCGGCTGTTCGACTGCAACAGGAGCAGCAAAAATTTACGCCATTACCGCAATCAGATACAGGTTCTAGCACTGTACCTGTTGCAGCAGCACAGCATGTCATGCCCTACGAGAGTTTGCAGCATCCCTTATCGGTATATGACCAGTTGCTGGGAGTTTCCTGATGAATCTGCAATACGACCGTATAGAGCAGCTTTGCCAAAAGCTCAATCTGCCTGCCATCGCATCACAATGGTCACATCATGCACAACAAACATTAGGTCAGGATGGAAGTTATGCCGACTTTGTTGAAGCTATCTTGACGCATGAATATGCTGCCAGGCAACAGCGCAGTCAGCAGGTACTGATGAAACTCTCAGGCCTGCCTCAAGTCAAAACCCTGGAAGACTATGATTTTAATTATGCCCTAGGGGCCCCTAAATCACAGGTGATTGAACTGTTCAATCTGAGCTTTATTGCTAGAGCAGAAAATGTGGTGTTTCTCGGGGCTAGCGGAGTAGGAAAAACGCATTTATCTATGGCATTAGGCTATAAGGCCATCATGAACAATGTCAAAACCAAGTTTATTACCGCCGCCGATCTCATGCTGCAACTAAGTACAGCCTACCAGCAAGGTAAATTGAAAACCTATATGCAACGTGCGGTACTGGGACCAAAGTTACTGATTATCGATGAAATTGGTTATTTACCGTTTGGACGTGAAGAAGCGAATCTGTTCTTTAACGTGATTGCCAAGCGTTATGAAAAAGGCAGTACGATATTGACGAGTAACTTACCCTTTAGCCAATGGTCTAAGTCATTTGCGGATGATGTCACGTTGACCGCTGCGATGTTAGATCGGCTATTACATCACTGTCATGTGGTACAAATATCGGGTGAGAGTTATCGTTTGAAGGATAAAAAAAGAATTGGGATTCAGCCCCAGGTTGAAACTTAATACGAGATCAAAGGGGTCAATTTTACTTTGCCATTTGTAAGGTAAAAGGGGTCAATTTTAGAATGCCGTTGACA
>NZ_JACAXD010000064.1:0-2177 GCF_013391485.1 Acinetobacter sp. SwsAc5 | reverse complement strand
GATAATCTTTCTCGGATTCAATCAATAATTGAACCGCTCTTTCTCTGATTTCAGGGGTATATTTTACTTTTTTCATCGGGACATTCTCTCAGAAAGCTTGGTCTCCGACAAACCCGGTACGGTTCAATAAGGGGGATTTCTAATGTTGACTAAGAAAGATCTTTCAGTAGCTCATACTGCATATTTTTGTAGCACTGGTGCACGATTAGCACTGTCACATCCAAGTCCATCTGATAGTTATCAAGCAGCATCACTTATTGGAAAAGCATCTGCTAAAAGCATTGAAAAAGCCTTTAAAGGCTCAAATGTCGCTATTATGCAAGCAATACAGACAATTCCTTGGCTGAATAATGCACCATGGTTTAATGGCAATATGTCAAATATTAGCCTGAATCCATATAATGCAAACTTAGGTAATCTAGCTTATGAACATGGCTTAATTCAGCAAAATCAAACTGCTACCATGAATCCACTTGCTGTATCTTATTTATTTGAGCATTTCCAATATCGCATACAAACTATTGAATTTACTAAGAGCCTTGTCGAATGGATTAATCCTTTAGAATGTTCAAAGCAAGAATTGGATACAATATTTCGAAGTATTGAAAGAAACTCTTCTGGTTTTGAGCTTCAAGAGTTCTGCCTTAATTTTGATGCAGATCAAAATAATACTATACATCTTAATGGGTTAGAAAAATTTATCAGTAATGAACTAAAAGTTCAGCTAAATCAGGTCGAGCCTGATAAATGTTTAGCCATTTTGTTAAAGAAGGAACCTTGTTTAAATAAACGCATGAATCTGCGCTATATAGTGATCTTGCAGAAAGATTACATTGATGAACCATCAGGGTTTACAGATCCAAGCTTCTTTCAGAGTATAAAAAATAGTGTTGAATCAAATAGCTGCTATTACTTTAACTATGATTATGGATGCCTAAATGGTTTTCTTGTTAACAACCGTTTTAGTAAGAAAAACCCAAATTACAGAGAACGGATCAGATGCTTAAAAAGCTATCTTATAGGTACTGATGCATTATATAGAGTAGATGGATTACAAACTTCTCTTGAGATTTTGTACTCAAAATTTGTCTAATAGGGTTGAAAATTTAATAATGGGAATATTTCAGCTTACCACTGCTGACTACCTCTTTATGAAATATCGCTCTATGACCGTTGAACTGATGACAATAGTTTCCGACTATTACCCTCATCTTAGTAAAGCTGAGGCACTTAGAAAGGCGAATAATCAAGAATTCCCTTTCTCAGTGTTTAAAATAGATCAAAGTAAACGTGCACCTTTTTTGGTGCACATTAAAGATCTGGCAGATATTTTAGACAGTAAGTATTCAGAAGCTTCTAAAGATTATGCTACGTTTCATCGATGAGGCGTAGTACCTCTTCTAACTGCATAACATCCCTTCTCGCCTTCACTGACACATAACGCTGTAAACTGCTCCAAGAGTCATGCAGACTCACCTTCTGAATCTCAGGAATAGTAAAACTCTGTTCTGCTAAGCGTGTACAGCCTTCATGTCTCAAATCATGAAAGCGTAAATCATCAATACACAACATTCGACATGCTTCTCTGAACTCTTTACCCAAGCTTTTAGGATTCAATGGTAATAGTAAGTTTTCATCATGCCCAAGCTTCAACATCCGTTCACGAACTTCTGACTGCTTTAATCTTTTAATCATTTCCTTACAAGGATCAAGTACATCAAATGACTTATGATTACCTTTAGAACCATTAGGATTCTTTAAATCATGCACTTTCCACGTTGAATGATGTGGGTCATAATCTCGAAGATACAATCGTGTTAATTCAGCTTCACGTCTGCATGAGAAAATTGCAAACCACATAATCAAATGCATTGGGTATTTAGAGCCATAACGATTTAGCTTCCATCGTTCTGCAAAATACTTCGTCAATGCAATCAATTCATCTCTCGAAGGCAGTCGGTCTCTTTTTTGACTGGAGGATATTTGACGTGTTTTTCTTAACTGAGCAGTAGCCTTATCAAAGCTATTTAAATCAATATCCATTTCCCACTGTTAGCGGCAGTGTAAAAATGACCCCCTAATGGCATTTAAAAACTGACCCCCTTGGTTAATATAGCGGTCATTTTGGACTGCTCAACATGTTAACTTTGGAGCAAGCAGTGACAATCCAAATACTT
>NZ_JACAXD010000063.1:0-2350 GCF_013391485.1 Acinetobacter sp. SwsAc5 | reverse complement strand
AAAATGTATATCGTTGGCAGAAGAAATTATTTAGACCAGTTATCAAAAACTTCATTGATGACTTTATTCTCGATAAAAATCATCTGCTACCACAGAGAATCTATAAATAATAGTGCGTAAGTCCTATCTACATAAAAAATGCCCATAAACATGAGTGTTTTCATAGACACTATCTGCTTATAGGCATTACATCATTTATGAATGACGAGAGTTGGCATCATCATAGACAGCATTGTTTTCACGTCTGCCTACAGCAATCACGATGACAACTACCTCATCATCAACGACTTCATAAACCAGACGATAACCAATACTACGAAGTTTGATCTTGTAGCGGTTAGGATGTCCTGACAACTTGTTTTTGGGAATGCGAGGATTCTCCAAAACCTTGATCAACTTCTTCTTCAATGGCTGCTTAATACTTGGATTAAGCTTATTCCATTCTGCTAATGCTTCTTCTAAAAAGTCTAACTTATAGGTCATCAATATTTACTCGAATGCGTTTCTGATTCGCACGAGCATCTGCAATCTTATTCAGTTCTAGGTCTTCTAGTTGTTCCATCATCGTTTCATACAGATCAGCCGGAACACAGTAAAACGCTGGTGTATTACGATTGAGGATTGCGACAGGTTCACCTTTGCCTGCCAACACTGTATCCATCGGACTCTTTTTGAGTTCAGTAATACTTGCAGTCATTCGTGCATGGATTAATTGAGTCATAGTTAAGCCTCTATAGAATTTAGTGTTTGGAGTTTGGGTTGAATCATTACGAGTAGATTCGGGTAGCTAATTTCAGCATACCGGTCCAATGTGGATCTCAATCTGATAAGCAAGGAGGCATCAGTAACTAGCAGTATCTTCGCAAGGTAAGGCATCGCTGAACGAAATGCCTTTAACCATTTACGATGTTGCTCAATACGGTCTATAGATTGTGATCGCATTTCCCGTCTTTCGGGAACTATACAATCTAGGCAACTTTCTAATGCACGTACTACATCAACCCAAGAAAGGACATTAAGAGCTTCTTCTAACTCTTTGGCTTGAATTTGTTGGTGCTCTCTTTCATCCATTAAATCAAATAGACGTCTGAGTTCCTGCATACGAACTTCATCCTCTCGTTTTAAACGAGATTCTTCAGTTTCAGTCCAGATAGCATCAGAATTCATAGGTACTCCTATTCAACAATAGGACTATAGCACAGATAAAAGCACATTTAAACGTGCTTTTAAAAAACTCTAATTAACCCTCTTTGCTACACGATAGACAGTTGCCACACCACAGCCCACAGCTTTAGCGATTTCATCTTTGGTCATTGTATTTGAGGCCAGCAGCTCTTTGATGCGCTTATGTTTGGTCTGGTTTGGTTTCTTCCCTGTTGGTTTGTAGCCAGAACGCTCAAGGCCTTGCTTAATGCGCTCTATGCGCTTCTCGTTATCCAGGCGAGCCATCGTAGCCAATAGGTCAATCAGCATGTTGTTGATCAGACCTAGAATAGAGCTTGTGATATTGTTATTGACTTGGCTCAGGTGATGAGTGGTCGGAAGATCCGCGACAATCAATCGGAGGCCTTTCTCTTGGATTCTTCGTTTGAGTTCATTGAAGTCATGTTGGGTTAGTCGTGATAGCCGATCCACACTTTCAACAAGTAATGCATCTCCTTGGTTTGCTTCCTGCAGCAACTTATTCAGCTCTGGCCGTTCTAGCTTTGTTCCACTGTAATGCTCAACATAGATGATTGGCTTCCCCAATTCCAACGAGTTGTTGAGAGCATTCAGTTCAGCCAATGCCCTTTCTGCATCCTGATCTTTGGTAGAGGCGCGAAGATAGATTCGTGTATTCATGTTTTATCATTTGTACTTAAATTATAAAGTCCTATGATAACACTGTCATTTGATTATGGTTTCAAGTCTAATGATAGTAGCTATTTACCGTTTCGCTGTTTCTCATTCGGGTATACTCTTTTGATAAAAAAAGCATGACTAAAAGCCATGCCTTGGTGGGATTCGTATAACGCGTATTATGTTAATTTTAGAAAGTCTTTAAAATAAGAATTTATAAAAAACTCTTTCTCATCATTAATTTTTAAAGATAAGTTCTCTGTACACGACAAAAATAGATAACTCATTGAAATAATGTCATAATAATTGTTTTCTAACGACGAATACTATGACACATCTCAATGAGTTATATCTTATCTTAAACAAATATCTAAAATGGAACAAGTTGAACCGTACCAGGTTTGTCGGAGACTTTTTTATTTAAGTTAGGCCACCTGACCTAACGGATTAATCTTATCATAGTACATTGCTTCAAACTCAAAAGGCGATACATAACCCAGTGCGCTGTGTA
>NZ_JACAXD010000062.1:0-2588 GCF_013391485.1 Acinetobacter sp. SwsAc5 | reverse complement strand
GACAGCAACCAAAGCGATTGGTATTGATCTAGGCTTAAAAGATATTGCCACCTGTTCTGATGGCACTGTAATTTCAAATCCAAAATTCTATCGAAAATATGAGCAGAAATTATGTATTGCTCAGAGAGCCAGGAATAAGAAGCGTGTTCGTGCATTACACGCCAAGATTGCAAATAGTCGAAAAGATCATTTGCATAAAGCAAGCACCAAGCTTGTGAATGAAAATGGATTGATTATTGTAGGTGACTTGAGTGCTAAAAAATTAGTAAAAACCAAAATGGCAAAATCTGTTTTGGATACAGGATTTTCGGCACTAAAAACAATGCTCAAGTATAAATGCGAGAACGCAGGCGTATTGTTTGAAGAAGTCCAAGAAGCCTATACCACCCAAATCTGTTCGTGCTGCGGTGAGATCACCTCAAGTAGTCCCAAAGGTAGTACAGATCTTGGAATAAGAGAATGGGAGTGCATGAGCTGTGGTACAGCTCATGATCGAGATATAAACTCAGCTCTAAACATTCTTGCGCTTGGGCATAAGCGTCTAGCTGTAGGAATCACCCTCTTTTAAGGGGGTGAGGATGTCAAACATAAGTTTTCCAGCGTGATAAAAAATAACCACTGATTTAGTCGCATAATCTTATTAATATAACCCCAGTTACGGATAAGCCAAAGATTTAATCACATGAATTTTAGGCTTATTCTTTTGGCAAAGTTGATATGCACATAGTGAAGAAAATACGCCTGCTAAAAAACCAGCAATCGAACGATGTTTACTCGTAACTAAGTGATATTTTTCTTTCAATAATCCTATCAATGTTTCAATTCTTTTACGTTGTCGTAGATGAAATTCATCAGAAAATGGCAATAAGGTCACTCTCATATTTTTTCTTGGATAAGTAATTAAATCAATGCCTTGCTCTTTAAGTGTTTCTTTCAATGGTTGGCTAATGTAGCCTCTATCACCATAGACCGTTGCTGATAAGCCATTCACTAAATCCTCAACTTTTTTAAGATCAGCAATATGTCTGTTTGATAAATCTGAATTTACAATTTCACCCTCTTGATTCATCAGCAAGTGTAATTTGCAACCATAAAACCAGCCCATCGTACTTTTACCACGAGAAGCAATCTCATCTAAAGCATGATGACCTTTAGGGATTCTTTTATTTTTACAAACAGGTAAAGGTGTTGAATCAATCCATAAATATGAACTTTCATCTTTTTGGCTCAACGCATAAAGCAAAGCATGAATAGCAAGTTGGTGCTGATTGATGAGGGTAATCAGGTTTTTATAACAAGGCAAGTCTTTAAAGAGTTTGCTTTCAAACTGACAAAGCAAGTTAAAAAACATCTTAAAATTATGTACTTGAGATGTTTTATAGTAGATGGAGATAGCCACAATTTCTGATAAAGATAGCGTTGCTTGTCTGATACGTTGACGTTTGTTTTCTTGCTTGAGAAATTGCCAATAGATGGGTTCAAATTTTTTGAAAAAATCATCAACAATACAAAAAATTTCTGTAAAATCGTACATGGTAGTTAGAGCCTTTGGGTTGTTTCGTAACTTTCTAAATGGCTCTAACTACCTTTTTTTCAAGGGCTTTTCCTATCCGTAATTCGGGTTAATATAGATGCAATGCAAATACAACACAGATGGATTGGTCAGCAAATGTTAAAACAAAGTGTGTTTACCATGGCAGCAATGCTTATCAGCTTCAATACGATGGCAGCCAACACCGTGGTAGAAATGACAACCAGCATGGGCAATATTGAAATCGAACTGTTTAATGACAAAGCCCCAGTTTCTGCAAAGAACTTTGAAAATTATGCCAAGTCAAACTTCTATAACGGTACGATCTTCCATCGTGTTATCCCAGGCTTTATGGTGCAAGGCGGTGGTATGGATGCCAATATGCAAGAAAAGCCAACCAAAGCGACCATTCGTAATGAATCAAGTAATGGATTGAAAAATACCCGTGGTACCTTGGCGATGGCACGTATGAATCATCCTGATTCTGCCAGCAGCCAATTCTTTATTAATGTGGTAGATAACGATTTCTTAAATCGAAGTCCACGTAACGCAGGCTATGCGGTATTTGGTCAAGTCACTAAAGGTATGGATGTTGTCGATAAAATTGTAAAAGTACCAACAGGCAACTATGGCATGCATCAAAATGTACCGAAACAAGCGGTAAAAATACTCAGTGTGAAAGTGAAAGAGGCTGCCCCAACAAAATAAGCGGATTTAGATTGCAAAAATATGAAAAACATATTTTTAATTTAAAATTATAGGGTTAGTGCGAGTTTTGTGTGTTTTTGAACCAAAATAGTGCGTAAAAATCCAACACTCGTGAAAACAAGCAGTTAAAAGCACTTGCACGTGTAGGAAATTGCCCTATAATGCACCCATCCCGACGCGAAACAGCCTACGAACTTAGCTTACAGGGTAGAGTTGTTAGAAGTGTTTTGCGTTAAAATTTCTGCTGACGAGGCAGAAATTAAGATCATTAAGAGATTATGAAGAACAACTTGTGTGGATTTTTACTGATTGATTAATCGAAAATATTTCATTGATTGATTGGTTTAAA
>NZ_JACAXD010000061.1:0-2613 GCF_013391485.1 Acinetobacter sp. SwsAc5 | reverse complement strand
TAAAAAACAGAAGCAACCTCAAGACAATTCAGTCGTTCAAACCTTTGAACATAAAATAGCCAAAGTATTAGTAAACACGGCAGAATCAACTGCCAAGCAAGATGTTCAACCCCCAATTTATAATATGGGGGTTACGGATTTACAACAGGTATCTGAACAATGGGCTTTTCCAAGATATTTAGATAACCACAAGATTATTTCTACAGGGAAAGGCATTGTTCCAGTACCAATTGCTGCAAAGGTCGATAATGGCATAGCAGGTATAGATTGGGTAAGTTTCAGCATTCCTTTGTCACGTTTCCATGAAAAGTATTCTGCTCTTAACCCTTTAGTTGAGGATGAGGCTCTAACTGAGTTAATCGAATCTGTTTTAGATCAAGAACTCTTTGAATTATTTGGATTTGGTCTAGGTCAAAAGCGTGATAAAGGCATGCACTTCAATAAATATGCCTACACATTACAGGATGACTTAGGCATGGTTCTGTATGGCAATACTCAAAAATCTATCATTGTGCAAATTAACGGTTCAGGATGTGCGCTTGCCCGTAAAGGTTGGAATGAACAACTTTATAAGTATTTAAAACAAATTAAAGGCTCAAAGCTTTCTCGTGTGGATATTTGCTTTGATGACTTTGAAGGTGAATACATCACCTTAGATGAAGCTGATCAATGGGATACACAAGAAATGTTTTGGGTTTCAGGTCGAGTACCTGATTCAAGACATGCTGGTAATTGGAAACGCCCGAATGGAAAAGGACGTACTTTATATATCGGTGTACGTGAAAGCGGTAAATCGTGCCGAATTTATGAAAAAGGTAAAGAAAAGGGTGATGCTTTAAGCGAATGGGTTCGTATTGAAGTCGAATTTAAAGCGAGTGACCGTTACCTAGAATTAGAAATGTTGCTTTCACCATCACAATATTTTATCGGTGCTTACCCTGTATTTAACGAAGTCTTATTGCCAAGACTAGGGCAGTACATCATGCCTGAAAAGACAGAAATCATTAAAAAACAATCACAAATCGAGTGGAAAAAAGCAATCGAAATTACCAAAAGCCAGTTTGGTAAATACATTCGCCAATTCCGAAAAGTCTATGACGATTCTGAATTACTCACAATGCTTTCATCGTCCAAAGATGAAGTCCCTAAACGTCTGAAATTTTCAGCAATTGCAGCAATGCAAGCCGTTCGTATCAATCAACCAATTTATGAGGAATTAGCTCATGCAGTTTAAAACAACTATTACCGTACTTGGTGCAAAAAGTTCAAAAGGCGAGTTCAATGGAAAACCCTATGACTCAACAACTATTTTTTTCCAAGCTGAATTACAGGATGGGGACAACTTTGTTGGGCAAGTGGGTGAACAAATCCGCTGGGGTACATCTGCCAATTTTGAGAAATTGAAAGCTTTGAAATTCCCATTGAATGCTGAAGCAACAATGGAACAAGTGAGTAACGGTAAATCAATGGTCACAATTCTTAAAGACTTAGTACCACAGGTTCAAAAATGAGTTGCTTGGTTTATTGCTGTGATAAATGTGGCTGTTATTTCTTTTATATAGAAAGACTACAACAGCATGAAAAACAATGTGATGGATAGGAAGAAATGAAAATCACATATCTAGGTGATCCTCTTGATGCCAATAAGCGACTCATAATTCGTATTGAACATAAAGGAGTCCTTGTTGAATTAAAACTATTTCCACATGAAGCTGACACTAAAAAAGTAATGTCTATTGTTAACTTCCTTAAGGATTTTTAAAAATGCACGTTTGCAAGACTTTATCACAGCCAAATGAATCGGGTCTGCAAACATGCGTGGAATGGGCAACTTTTACTTACCTTGACCTTTTTCAATCAGTAGCGATTACGAAAAGTGAAATGTTAGTTATTGGTAGCTCATTAATCGGTATAGCTGCTGTATTCATTGCCTTTGCAGTGATTGCAAAAGCTGTAAATCAACTCTAACCAATGGAGATACTACCATGGAAAAACTAACCGTAATTGAAAAACGTGGTGCTTCATCACTTGTACAGCGTACAACAATTATTACACGTATCAAACAAGGTGCAATCATTGCAACAGGTACAGCATTAGCATTTCATGCCAATGCCAGTTCAATTGATTCAACAGGTTTAACCGATGAAATCAGTGGTGCAAAAGATGTCGTACTTGGCTTATTCGGTATTGCACTTGTTGTACTTGGTGTATTTGCAGGGTGGCGTTACCTAAAACGTGGTGCAAATTCGGCTTAATCCAAAATTAAACCATTTACCGCAGCTCCTTAAAAGTTGCGGTATCTCAATTGATTAAGGATAAAGTAATGGAAGAAGCAAGCGTACTCAATTGGATTCCTATCTTGATTTTATTAGCTGCATGTTGGCTTATCATTAAAGCAATTTAGGTGTTATATGTTTAATCTTGATATTGATTTCAATCAAATTGTTTTAAAAATATTATTAACACTTTTGCTTTTAGTATCGATGTTTAGAGATGGATCCGTAAATTTGAACAACTCCTATAAGTGATATTCTGCTCCTCAAATGATGTTATAAACATCAATATATGGAGTATTTTATGGCACGTAGACCAAGAAGAAATCATTCAAATGAT
>NZ_JACAXD010000060.1:0-2728 GCF_013391485.1 Acinetobacter sp. SwsAc5 | reverse complement strand
TACATAAGCGAGTAACACACTGTTCATAAGTAATCATACCTAAAATATCAATCGGAAGGTATGTTAAATTTTCAAAAAAAAAATTATCAATAATTATTTTAGATTTTCTAAAATTAACATAATACACGTTATACGAAATGTGGTATAATTTATTTTGAAATTCAAATACTTATTTCAAAGTTTATAGCCCATCTTCCCCAAGGTGGGCTTTTTTTATGACTTTTCACGTTCCACGATCAATAAATAAACAATGTTCCACGGTTTTGATTAGTCTGATTAAATAGTCCTATCATCCATAGGGCTTGAAAAAACGGCTCCAGAAGCCCCTTTTTTCAGGTTCAGGCTCTACATGCTCTGGAACAGGTATTCGCTTATTCTCGAGTATCTCTGATTCTTTAGGTGGCATTGCTATCACTTCTGCTGCTGGTTCAGGCTGTACTGATCCAGAATCTCCAGATTGATTGGTATTGGGTTTTGGTGCTTCCAATAGGCGTTGCATCGTTTCAATCTGATTTTGATAAAAGGACTCCCTATCTTTAGCATCATCAAGCTGATTTTTTAGCATGTCTATCTGCTGTCTAAGCAGTAAAACTTCTGCCGAGTTTGGACTGTCTATTTTTACAGGTTCTTTTACATCCTGTTTTTTAGCAGGCTCTCCAAATACACGGATAGCTTCTGATAAATCAATTTTATTATCAGAATTTTTACTTAAAATTCCTTTGTTTATGTTGTTGTAAATTGTTTGTCTATTAATTCCATATAACTTTGATAACTCTATAACTGAAAGACTTTTCATGATGTAAAACTATGCCTAAACCTGTCAAAAGTGGATGTCTAATAGACTGTCTATTTTTACAATAGGTTGATTTAATTTTACAGGTGTTTTGTCTAAATTTGCCTAAAATTAGGCATGGTTTGTCTAACTTATTAGCTGAAATCAAAAAAAACATGGATTTAAATTTTTGTTCAAAAAACAGACAAATAGATTAATTTTAAAAATCAAAGAAGGGAACTTTCTGAAAAAAAGTTGGTAACTTTTTTTGCCTGAAAACAGATAAGAATCATAAAGATGCAAAGGGGGGTAAAAAAAGTTGGTAACTTTTGGGAAACTAGAAGGTAACTTAAATTGTTGATAGAGCAAAGAAAAACCCCAAAATGTCTTGCAACATTTTGGGGTTTCGCTTTATATTTAGCGGTACGCAGTTATTTGATGGTGGAACATCAAATAACGAAGATCATAAGGTTTGGCGACCGTTATGATTTCACACTAAGGCTTGTACCTGTCCGATTATTTTTACAGTTATGTGCAGTAATTACAAGTCCCAACCTGAAAAACTTCGTTATTGATATTTTTCGTGTCCATTAAATAAGCAATACTTTTGTATTTCGAGCTTTGCCTGCTTCTGCGTGCCCATTTTTTATGGTTGGCATGCGGTGCATGTGGAGGGAATAAGTGTCACTGGTGCATCGTAGCGATCGTCGAAAGGCGGAACCGTTACAGGGGAATCTCACATAAACGGAGCGTTGAGAGTAGTTGTATAGGTTGGTTAAGTTGCATGTTGGGGAAACCCTCGCAGAGATACGGCCATACTTCGACAAGGAGCGCGTGGGGGAAGGTGCAAGACCTTTAGTCCTTGTCTGCATAGTCAGCAAAACTATGTGCGGATACGACCGATGCGTGGCTCCGTCAGCCCGACAGGTAAATCGGCAATACTTAAGGGATGTGTCATTTTTTTAAGTGATAGCCCTTAGGGAGAGTATTGCCGAAACTCACTCAACGTTCACCATCAGCCCGAGCAAAGCGAGGGGTGTGGTGATCTTGAGTGAGTGAGAGCACTTAGTAGAATGCTTTTATTTATCTTAGACTTGTCGAGAATACTGTTTAAACGCAAAAAATAGAGTGTTACAGCTCGGTTAAGGTAATTTTGGTATTAATCCATATGGTTGTGTTTATAGTTGCTTAAAACGCAAAATAGAGCGTTTTAAAGATGAACGACTAAGCCTTTTCAGGCTTAGTCGTCATTTTTAAAAATGAATGCATGTGATTAATCTGCACCGACACCATTAAACAGAGCTATTTCTGTTTAATTCTCAGTTAAATTTCATAACATACAAAAATTTTTCCACGGATTACCAGTCCGCTTGCAGTCACCACAACTGCTATTTTTTTCACTAAATCAAACCTATAATCGGCTCAACCTTTCATTACTCATGTATACGCTTACGTTTTTATTCGCTCGAATATTCATGCTCCCGACAGCAATGTCGCTTTACTCAATTGATCTCCCATCCTCTAAAATTTGTCTAAATCTTACAGTCACCAACTAAAAGAATTAAATAAACAAATATTTAGCGAACTTCCCGTATTAGTCTTAATTGTCAATTTGATGCCCGACTTCTCGCTTTCGCTCAAGTCTTACTCGTTGCACTCGTCTCTTCCTTTGGCTCTTCATGGGGAGTTGTTCCAAGACCCCACTTACAGCCGACTAAAGACTCTTTAGAGTTACCGTGCTATCAAAATTTTCAGCAAAGCAACTATCAGTTTTCACTGTAGATGCCGTTACAGGCTTAAGCTATCCGACGAATCTTGCTTATGTATTCACAAGTACCCGATGTCCATGACCCTTTTAGAATCTGACATCTGACAGTTTTTCTCTGTCTTGATCGCCTTTCGGCTCACTTTTAATCGCCCACCTGTGCTGTGCCCATCCCAAAATCACTCATGAAA